>JBOGWW010000095.1:0-6117 GCA_050693655.1 Actinomycetota bacterium
GGACATAGTCGCGCGCGAGGTTCTCGGCTGGTCGGTTCGTTACCTGTGGCTGGGAATCTTTGCCGTGCTGTGTACCGCACTCGCGTTGTGGGGGCCCGTCGGCGTGACTCGCGCCTATCTGAAATCGTTCGGCGCCTGGGTGGTCGCGGCCATCTGCATCGTCCTCACGGTCTTCGTCCTTCTTGACGACGGCGTGCGCGCGGCGCTTCGATCTCCTGGGACGGGCGGCTGGCCGACCTTCGGGTCGGCGGTTGACCTCGTGATCGCAATGCCGATCTCGTGGTTGCCGCTCGTAGCCGACTACTCACGCTTCGGTCATCGAGCGCGCTCGGCGGGTTGGGGAACCGGGTTTGGGTACCTCGTCGCCAACATCTGGCTCTACGCGCTGGGAGCGTTGATCGTGCTGGGAACGGGCGAGTTCGCCGAGCCCGCGGGGATCGCGCTGGGCATTCTGGCCATTACCGGCGGGACACTGGCCGGCGTTCTGTTCCTGGTCGGCCTGCTCGTCGGGGAAACGGACGAGGCCTTCGCCGATATCTACTCGGGAGCGGTGTCGCTACAAAACATCTGGCCCCGATCGTCGCGTCGCGTTCTCACCCTCTTCATTGCAGCCATCGCCACAGGACTGGCCGCGGCGCTCACGATGCAACTCTACGAGAGCTTCCTCTTCCTCATTGGCTCGGTATTCGTTCCGCTCTTCGGGGTGCTCGTAGCGAACCATTGGGGCCGCAGCGAGCTAACGCCTTCTCGCCTGCGTCCGGTCGCGTTCCTGTCCTGGATTGCGGGGTTCGTGGTCTACCACTGGATCGCTCCCACGGGCCCGGACTGGTGGACGGAGTTCTCCGCGCTCTTGTTCGGTTCCCCGCTGGCCGAACGTTTCGATTGGCTGGGCGCCTCCGTCCCTTCCTTTCTGGTCGCGGCGACCCTTACGTGGCTACCGGCTCGACTATCATCGGAGGCCACCAGACGAGCAGAAAGGCGATGATGAAGGTTCAGGCAACGTGCGACACCTGCGGCAGGATCTTCCTGCTATCGCAGATCGGTCCCCAGTCGGATGCTCCCGGACGCTGCCCCTTTTGCGGAGCTCGCTTTGCGCGTCACTACAACTCGATCTTGGTGGATGCAGTGGCGGACGTCGAGCGTGAGGGCCCTCGCTTCATCAATCTTCTCGCCAAATTACAAGCGATGGAAACGGGCTTCGATATCGACATGAAGGCGCTCTTGGCGCAGCTCGAGAGAGAGGTGCTGGGACACGAGAGAACCTCCGCCCGATGACCGGGCCGTCGCTAACCGTCCTGGTGGTCAGCGACGATCCCCACCTGTCGAGCGAGATCACCTACGCATTTCCCGATGACGTGAGCGTCTCGTTCGCCCTCAACGCGCGCGAGGCGCTGCCGCTGATGGGTGAATCCATCCCTTCCGTCGTGGTGGTCGACATACGCACGGGTAGCGCCGGCGGTTATGGCCTGTCCCGCGACATGTCGGCAAACGATCGGTTGCACGATATTCCTCGTCTGATGCTCCTCGAGCGCGCTCAGGACTCCTGGTTGGCGAAACAGGCCGGGGCAACCGAGTACCTCGTCAAACCGGTGCCGAACGACGAACTCGTCGCGCGGGCCCTTGCGCTGAACTCGCAGGTGACCACCCACTAGAGCGCGAAAGCCCGTCCCCCCGGGCCTTCAGATCGTTGACATCCGCAAAGTCCCAGGTCAGACCGCTTGCAGGGGTCTAATCTCATCCGTAGAATTACAACATTGTTATTCACACCGATGCCTCCCGTGGGGGAGCGGCGTCGGGGGGAGCGGGGAAAGGAAGGCCGGGGATGCAGCGGATCACAACCAGACTTCTCCAACCAGTTGATTGGCAGAGCGCTGCTCGGTGCGCGGAAGTCGACCCCGAGATCTTCTTTCCCGAGCGCGGCGGATCCTCCAAGGCGGCGCGCGCGGTGTGCTCGGGATGTCCCGTGCGCGCGCAGTGCCTAGAGTACGCACTGAACAACAAGGAGCAGTTTGGAATTTGGGGCGGAACCTCGGAACGCGAGCGGCGTCGACTTCGAAAAGAACGAACTCTCCGCCGGTTGCGCGCGGTTTCGTAGTTTCAAACTTCACGTTCGTGATCGCTTCACAAGCATCGCGCCACGGTTGTAATTGCTCCTCCGTGAACTTCATAGCGCGTTGGTTCGACGTTGCAACGGGCTTGAACGGTATTAGCGGCATAAAGCAAAAGTGGTGCGCGCATGCCGTAAAAGCTTGATTACGCGTCGTAAATGTTGCCTAATTGTTCATTGAATGCGCGCTTGTGCGCGTTTTTGGGTAAGGGAAAGCTTCGTCGTTCGCTACGGCGCGCGGCCGAAGAGGACGAGACGAAGTCAAAAGACTTCGTCGAGGCATGAAACGGAGGTGCCGGGGTTGGCAGCTAAGAAGACCACGGGCAGACGGAAGAGCGCGGGTCGCAAGACGACTCGTAAACCTGCGGCCCGTAAGTCGTCGGCGCGCAGGAAGACGACGGGCCGCAAGAGCACCGCTCGCAAGACGACCGCTCGCAAGAGGTCGACGGGCCGGAAGAAGACCACCGGTCGCAAGAAGGCCACCGGTCGCAGGAAGAAGACCACCGGTCGCAGGAAGAGCACCGCTCGCAAGACGACCGGCCGCAAGAAGGCCACGGGCCGCAAGAAGACCGCGGGTCGGAGAAAGACCACCGGTAGAAAGAAGAGCACCGCTCGCAGGAAGGCCGCCGGTCGCAAGGCGGCGGCGACTCGCAAGAAGACTGCGGCTCGCAGGAAGGCCGCCGGTCGCAAGGCAGCGAGGACGCGCAAGAGCACCGCGCGCAAGTCGACGGCCAGAAAGTCGCCCCGTCGTAAGAAGGCGACCAGACGGTAGCCGCCTAGAGGCCCGCTTCGTCCAGGGCGGCCTCAAGAGTGCGACCCGGTTTCCTCAGGAGCCGGGTCGCTCTCGCGTCCGGCAACGGCCAGAAGCGCTGTGGTGGAAGGCCGACGATCTCGGTCGCTAGAACCGACGCGGTTCGCGCAGCGGCCTCCGCTTCGACCACCTCGAAGGCCGCTTGTATACCCGTGATCTGCGGCTCGGTCAGGTTCATCGATACCTGACAGACGTCCGGGGGCTCGATCAAGAGTCCCAGTGCGCGCACACCTTCGAGACCGCCGCCCGACTCGCGCACCCGAGCGGCGATGGCGCGCGCGGTTTCCAGCTCGCACCTGAGCCACACGTTGAAGGCGATAAGCACGCCCCGCGCTCCGACGCATACGATGCCCAGCCGCTCGTCTATGCGCGGTCCCCCGAAGTCGGGGGCCAGACCCCGGCTTGCTCTGGCCAGCAATCCGCCGAGTCCACCCCGTCGAATGAGGGGAAGCACCCGCGTCTCCGGGCGAGCCGCGGCCTCGCCGTAGAGATAGACGGGCAGGCCGGCGCGTTCGGCGATGAGCGCGCCGGCGGACTGCGCCGCGGAGATTGCCGACTCCATGGTTGCGTCTCCATGGGGAACGAAGGGACATACGTCCAGCACGCCGAGCCGGGGGTGAACTCCGCGTTGCGTGGTCAGGTTCAGCCGGCGCGCCTGCCGCGCAAGTGCAACCATCGCCTCGATCAGGACCTCGGGTGCAGCCGAGACGGTGAACACGCTGCGGTCGTGAACTGCGTCGGAGTGGATGTCGAGCACGGCGGCACCCGAGGTCTCGACGACTCCCGCCAGCGCTCGAATCGTCTCCTCGTCGCTGCCCGTAGAAATGTTTGGAACGGCGATCAATGGCATGTGCTCGCGCGTCTTTCCGATAGGTGTTTCAAAGGCTGTACCGTATGGGGGATGACCGAATACGGCTACAGCGTCGAAGTGGCCGAGGGCTACGAAGAGGCCATCCTCCGAACCCGGCTTGCCCTCAAGAGTGAGGGCTTTTCAATTCTTACCGAGAGCCACGTCGGAGGTTTGCTGGGGCCCGAGGCGGGGACCGATCGTCAGTACCTGATATTGGGTGCCTGGTCGCCTGCTACGACTCAATCGGAGCTCGGGGCAGGCATGCAGGTAGCGGTGCACCTTCCGTGCAACCTCGTCGTGCAGGAGAGTGGCACCTCCGCAATCGTCGCCGCTCTCGATCCGACCGAGGAACTCGAGTCGCCTAACGCCCTCTCTGAAGAGATGGCCGATGAGGCGCGCGCCGCACTCGGTCGAGTTCTCCAGAAGGCGACGGTGGCGCTGGAATGAAAGAGTCCGCCGACACCCGCCAGATCGTAGAGCGCTTTCTCGGTCGCCTCGACGAGGTCGTCGAGAACTCGAGCGCCGCGATCTGGGACGACGTCGGCTCCTACAGTCGCTTGGGAGACGATTTCAGAGACGATGTACGAAGCGCCGTGCGCGAGAACGTGGCCATCCTTGCGCACATCCTGGGCGTGGGTAAGGACGTCGATCGAGCGGATCTCGAACCGATCGAGCGCGTGGGGGCTCGCCGAGCCGAGGCCGGAATTCCTCTCGAGGACGTGCTCCACGCCTACCGCATCGTGTCGCGCGTTTGCTGGGGGGCGCTCTCGGAGGAGTGCCGGGCGTTCAGTGGGGACGCGCTGGAGGCCACGATTGACATCGCGGAGGCGGTTCTCAGGTATACGGATCACATAAACACGAGTGTTGCGGACGCGTACGCGCGGGCGCAGAGGGCGATCGTGCGGGAGCAGGAGGGGGCCCGACGGGAGTTTCTCTCCGATCTGCTGTACGGCACGGAGGCGTCGCCCGACGACATCCTCAGGCGCGCACATGCCTTCGGCTACGACCTGTCCCTCAGCTACATCGCAATGGTGGGAACGGGATCGAGGTCGAATGCCAGAGAAATGGAGGTTGCGGCCGCTGCGACCAGGGCGGCCGAACTCGCGAGCACGGACCCGATCGTCCTGCAGAAAGCCGAGCACACCATCGCGCTGATCCCGGCGGGAGCGGGAGTGGACCTCGCGACCATGCCGGAGAAGCTCGTCTCGGACCTGGAGGGGGCCTGGGAATTTGGACTGGGAGGCCCCGAACCCGGCCTGGAGGGAATCCGCAAGGCCTATCTCGAGGCGCGCGAAGCGCTGGAGATCGGCATGGGGTTGGGCCTCGACGGGCCCGTCTACCGTTTCGACGACCTGCTCCTGTATCACTTCCTGAGAATCGAACCGGCTCTGGTGGATCGTTTCGTCGATCAGATGCTGGGCGAGGTCGTTGCCTACGACGAGCGCCGGAAGGGCGAGCTCATCAAGACGATGGACGCCTACTTCGGCGCCGACGGGAGCGTGAAGCTCGCCGGCGAGAGCCTGTTCGCGCATCCCCACACCGTTACCTACCGGCTCAAGCAGATAGAGAAGCTTACCGGGTGGTCGCTGAGGGATCCCGAGGACAAGCTCCGGCTTCAGCTCGCGCTGCGCGCCTACAAGCTCGCGCAAGCACGCAGCGAGATGATCGTCGACCTTCCCTGAGGGCCTCTGGTCGGGAGCTCCGCGGCCATTTGCTAACCTGCCGGGCGTGCCACAACGCGTAGCGATAATCGGATGGGACGGGGTCGACTGGAGGGTCCTCCAACCCATGCTCGACCGGGGTGAACTGCCCCATCTCGCCGCGCTCGTCGAACGGGGAGCGTACGGAGACTGTCTCTCGACGGTGCCCTCGCACTCCTGGTGCGCGTGGCCCACCTTCATGACCGGTCTGAATCCGGCAGGTCATGCCGTATTCGACATCCTCGAACACAAGCCGGGGGTGTCGAAACGCCTTCCCATCACCTCGAAGTCGATCAAGGCGCGCACTCTCATGCACGACCTGTCCGATGCCGGCAAGACGACCATCGCAGCAAACATTCCGCTGACCTTCCCGACCTGGGACATCAAGGGGAAGATGGTTGCGGGTGGCGTCTTGCCGGCCGCACGTTCCTACACGCAGCCCGCCGAGCTGCAGCAGGAGCTGGACGCCAACGCACCTTTCCCGGTCAACGGGATGAGCTGGACGACCTTCCGCAACCGGCCCGAAGCGTTCCTCGACGAGTGCGCCGAGATCACCGCCAAACGGCAAAGAAGCTTCGAGTACCTGCTAGATACGACCGACTGGGATTTCGCAGTGCTGGTGTACGTCTCCACCGACCGCATTCAGCAC
>JBOGWW010000096.1:0-6727 GCA_050693655.1 Actinomycetota bacterium
GCAGTGTCCCGCCGGTGAGATCCCACGGGGTCGCGGCAAGGGGACCGTCCTCTTCGCGCCGGGGTCTCCGGTAGCGCGCCTGGTAGCCAAGCTCGCTTACGCCCTCGCCTGGCGGGGCAAGGTATTCGACCCCGAACGAGGCGACCTTCTCAACATCGTGTCTCCGTTCGGAATCAAAGCCATCAGGGCGCGGGTCTATAGGGATCCGAGTTGGATCGATGAGCGAGAATGCATCGTCCTCGACTATTCGAAGTCTTCGTTCGTGGCTCGCCGGATAAGGGACGAGATCCGAGAGGTCTCACCGGGCGTTTTCCTGGGGCAGGTGTTCTGGTCCAAAACCAAGATTCTGAAGTTCGCGCTGGTCTTCTCGAGGCTCTGAGCAGGTCGTGGCGAGCGACCTCATCGAGTCTGGACCATGAGCCATCAGCTGGCTGCGACGGTTGTCGCCCCCATCCGGCCGGGTCAGACGGACGAGCTGCGGCGCATCCTGGCGTCCTTCGCGGCCGGCGACGCGACCACGGGCCGGCTGGCGTTTGGCAAGATCCGGGCGGTCCACTTCGCGCGCCTGCTGGTGCTGGAGGAAACGACCGATCTCGAGGGTGAGCCACTACCCGCTCGCATCTTCTTTTTGAGCGATATCGACGCCCCACTGCAGAAGTACCTGGACGATCTCTGCGAGTTGGGAGGTGACGCACTCGACCGGATCTTCGAGTGCTGCGAGGGTTACCCAACGCAGCGCCCCCTGACCAACCAAGATCGCGCCGACTTCCTGCGGGCTCATATGGTCGAGCCGGCCGCGATGTACGTCAATACCGTCGGCCGCACCGCGGAGCAGGTGCAACAGGAGGCCGAGCTGCGCGAAGCGATCGGGGAGTATCTCGATCGGCCCGAACTCGACTTCTCGAACCTGGAGCCCTTGGAGATCCAGTCCCGCGTTCGCACCTATGTGGAGGGGCAAGAGGGATTGCGCTGGGCGAAGTTGCCCCCGTCCCGCCCGGGACTTCGCTGGAGGATCGGCGAGGTCCTTCATCTCGTCGGCGTCCCCCTGCTGCTTTTGGTGCTGTCGCCGGTCATCCTCGTGGCGCTGCCGGTATGGATCGTGTTGGTCCGGCTCCACGAGCTCGGCGACAAGCCGAAGGACGAGAAACCCGATGAAGGTCACGCTAAGGAGCTTGCCTCCCTCGAAGATCACATCGTGCAGAACCAGTTCAGCGCCACGGGTTACATGAAACCGGGACTAGTACGACGCCTGACGACGGTCGGGATCCTCTGGCTGGCGAACTACGGGACGCGGCACATCTTCAACCGGGGCCGGCTCACCGGCGTCAAGACGATTCACTTCGCACGTTGGGTGTTCCTCGATGACAAGCGCCGGCTGCTGTTCGCAAGCAACTACGACGGAAGCCTCGAGAGCTACATGGATGACTTCATCGACAAGGTCGCTTGGGGCCTCAACGCCGTCTTCAGCAATGGTGTCGGCTATCCGAAGACGAGCTGGTTGGTGCTCGGTGGCGCCAAGAACGAGCAAGCCTTCAAGAACTTCCTGCGAGTCCACCAGCTCCCCACCGATCTCTGGTATTCGGCGTATCCCCAGCTCACCGCCCAGAACATCGAGAACAATGCGCATATCCGAGCGGGGCTCTTCGCCTCATTGAACGAGGACCAGGCCGAGGAATGGGTCCGGCGACTATGAGTAGCACCCTGGAACTCGGCGACATCCAGGGAATCCTCGCTCGGGGATACGGCAACCTCAAGGCGGCCGGGTTCCTTCTGCTTGCAATCGACGACGCTGCGGCGGCCAAACGGTGGCTGACGGAGGTCGCCGAGCTGCTGACGCCCGCCGACCGGCGGCCGGAACGACTGGCCGTCAACCTCGCCTTCACCGCCGGGGGGCTCACGAAGCTGGGCCTGCCGCCCGATGCGATCACAGGGTTCTCCTTCGAATTCAGGAACGGAATGACGAGCGCCCACCGCAGCAGGGTGCTGGGCGATGCCGGTGCAAGCGACC
The DNA here is from genome assembly GCA_050693655.1 of Actinomycetota bacterium. GTDB lineage: Bacteria > Actinomycetota > CADDZG01 > CADDZG01 > WHSQ01 > WHSV01. The sequence continues at coordinate 2,009 of JBOGWW010000096.1, forward strand.
CGGCCGGTTGGGTCTGGGGAGGCCCTTCGGGCGGCGAGATCGACGTCCTCGTCCTGTTGTATGCGCGCGATGCTCGAGAGCTCGAAATCGGCCTCGCCGAGGTGAACGGGAAACGCGCCGGTGTCTCGGAGGTGGTGACCCTGCCGACGGTTCCGCTGACCGATCGGGAGCACTTCGGATTTCACGACGGTGTCTCACAGCCGGCGATCGAGGGACTCGGGCGCGCCGGCTCGCCGTCCAACACCGTCAGGGCGGGCGAGTTCATTCTGGGCTACCCGAACGAGTACGGGCTGTACGCCGACGGTCCGACGCTCGACCGATCCGCCGATCCCGCTCGGATGTTGCCGCCCAGTTCGAGCGCCACCGATCGTGCAGACCTGGGTAAGAACGGAAGCTACCTCGTGGTGCGGCAACTCGCTCAGGACGTCTCCGGCTTCTGGCAATTCGTCGAAGGCGCCGCTACGGCCCTCGAGAACGACGGTGACGACAAAGCCGTTATCCGGCTCGCGGCGAAGATGATGGGGCGTTGGCCGAGCGGTGCTCCGCTGGTCGAGGCTCCGGAACGAGACGATCCCCGATTGAGCGACTCGAACGACTTTGCCTATCACCGCATGGATCCTCACGGCCTTCGCTGCCCGAAGGGCTCGCACGTCCGGCGATCTCATCCCAGGGACTCGTTGGATCCCGATCCCGGTTCCGAGAAATCGGTCGCCATCGGCAAGCGACACCGCATCCTGAGGCGCGGCCGGCAGTACGGAACCTGGGTATCGCCACTGGCCCCCGCGGAAGCTCAGAGGGCTTCGGAAAACGGGGCGACCGAGGACGACGAGCGGGGGCTTTACTTCATGTGCCTCAACGCCAACCTCGCCCGCCAGTTCGAGTTCGTTCAGCACACCTGGGTCAACAACTCCAAGTTCGACGGTCTCTACGACGACCCCGATCCAGTCGTGGCGACTCAATCCAGTTCGGGCAGGTCCTTCACCGTCCCGGCCGCTCCGGTTCGACGACGAGTGACCGGTGTCCCCACCTTCGTGACCGTGCGCGGCGGGGCCTATTTCTTCCTTCCAGGGATTCGGGCCGTGCGTTATCTGGCGAGCCTCGAGTGAAGCGGAGGCTAAACGACTTCCTGGTGGCGATCATCCACATCGAACGCCGCCTCGATCCGCTCTTCCGGAGTGGGTTCGACAGGATCTTTCGAACACCGATCTCGAGCATGGTGCAGGCACTCATCAATCTCCGCCGCACCGACGAGCACCTCGGGGTGGCCGAAGAGAAGCTGCTCCCTCACGAGAACGAGATCACCGCTCAGATCATCGAGCACATGGCGACGTTTCTTGGCCGGCAATACCCGCCGGGACAGGCACAACGCGCCGGAAACACCAAGACCTACGGCATCGTCCGCGGCACCTTCGACGTGCTGGACGACATACCGGAAGAGATGCGGGTCGGCGTCTTCTCCCGGCCGCGCAGCTACAAGACCTGGGTTCGCTTCGCCGGGCCCGGCCCCCTAGCTCCTCCCGACATCGAGGACAACGGCATCCTGAGCATCGGCGTCAAGCTGATGGGCGTTGCGGGCGAGAAGCTCATCGACGACGAGAAGTGGACCCAGGACTTCACCGGAATAAGCGCACCCACGTTCACGACCCCCGACATCGTCGAGAACCTCAAGCTGCAAAAGCACATCCTCGAGGGAACCCCCATCCTGTACTTCCTGAGTCCCTTCGACTCCCACCTCCTCGACGGGATCATGCAGGGTCTCCATGCCCGCACCCACTCCAGCCCGCTGGAGACTCCGTACTACAGCTGTGTGGCCTACCTCTTGGGCGAGGGCCGGGCCATGCACTACTCGATCAGGCCTTGCTCGGCCGAGAGGTCGAGGATCCCGCGCGACTTCCCCGACGACTACCTGCGCGAGGCAATGGCGAGAGCGCTCGGCGAGAAGGAAGTCGTGTTCGACTTCATGATCCAACTCCAAACCGATCCCCATCGCATGCCCATCGAGAACGCTTCCGTCGAATGGCCCGAGCGACTCTCGCCCTTCGTCACCGTGGCGAAGCTTCGTATGCCGGTCCAGTCCTTCGATTCTCCCGAGCAGCTTGCTTTTGCCGACAACCTCTCGTTCAACACCTGGCACTGCATTGCAGAACACCGACCACTGGGCAATCAGAACCGCACTCGTAAGTCCCTCTATCTGGAGCTCTCCAAGTTACGCCAGTCGATGAACGACACCCAGAGGCTGGAGCCCACCGGAGACGAGACGTTCCCCGGCCACTTCGCACCGGCCAACAACGAGGGCCCCGATCGCACCGCGGCCCCGTGGAATCGGAAAGGAGATGGCGTGTCCGATCGAAGATCTCAATGGCACGGCGACAAGGCACTCGTACTGGCGGGTGTGGCCTTCGCCTTGTTCATGCTGCTTCACCCCTACGATGAGCTTGCGGGCACCCGCGGTCCCCACAGCTCCGCATGGGTTCCCGCGCACACCTTTCACTTCCTGGGAGCTCTGCTGGCTCTCTACGGTTTGCTCGAGGTGCGCGACCGGTGGCTCGCCCGTACTTCTCTGAGCGGAAAGCTCGCCTTCGGCGCGGCGTTCATCGGCACCGCCATGTTCGTCGGAACGGGAATGATCACGGCTTTCTTGTGGCCCGCCGTCGCCGAGCATGCTCCCTCCTTCGTGGCCTCGGACGGACCCATGTTCACGGACGTGCTTGCCTCGGGCTCGATCACGGTGACCTACATCTTCTTGGTGGTGGGATACGTGAGCCTGGCAGTCGTCCTGCGCCGGTCACGCTTTATCTCGACCGCGGACACGGCGCTCCTGATCGCGGGCGTGCTTCTCTTCAGTGCGCCGGTCGAACCGCTGGGTCCGGCCCCCTGGATTCTCCGCCTCGCCGGAGGGATCGTGTTCGGGGCCGGACTGGCGCGATTGGGCCTCGTACTTCGATCGCACGGGCGGTCCGTCGACCCCGAGCTGCGGCCCGCGGCCCTGGGCAGGACGCCGTGACCGCCACCAGCGCCGCTCATATTCTTGGTTATCTCGTTCCTGACTATCTCTCCGACCCAGTACCGAAGGGAGTCTGACATGGCGGGTTTCTTCGGGCGGATGTGGACCGCTTCCGCTAACGCACTCGACAACCGGTTCCATTGGGATCGCATGCCCCGGCCCCTGGGCATCTTCACCCTCGCCGGCTTGCGCCACCTCTATCGTGAGAAGAACCTCTACGACACGAACACGACCTCGCCCACCGAGGAGGCGGTGAGAAAGGAAGAGGCACCGGCGAACATCAACACCCGCACGCTCGACGGCAGCTACAACGATCTCGACGATCCCGCCATGGGGAGCATCGGCAGCCGCTTCGGGCGCAACGTTCCGCTCGAGGCCACGCACCCGAAGACGGAGCCCGACATCCTGGAGCCGAGTCCCCGCCTGATCAGCCGACGGCTTCTGACCAGAGACGAGTTCATCCCCGCAACGACGCTGAACGTCCTTGCCGGCGCATGGCTGCAATTCGAGGTCCACGACTGGTTCAGCCACGGCAAGAACGAGCCGGAGAAGCCCTTCAGGATCGAACTCGACGAGCACGACGATTGGGCCCAGGATCCCATGGAGATTCAGCGCACCCGCCGGGACCCGACCTCCGACTTCGACGAAGCCACTCCTCCCACCTACGTGACCGACGACAGCCACTGGTGGGATGGTTCGCAGATCTACGGAAGCACGCGCGAGTTCGCCGACAAGCTGCGCTCGAACGAGGACGGAAAAATCCGAATCGACTCATCGGGTCTGCTCCCCAAGGATCTCGAAGAGGGGCTCGACCTCACCGGAGCTCAGGGCAACTTCTGGATCGGCCTCGGGCTGCTGCACACGCTCTTCTCGCTGGAGCACAACGCCATCTGCGAGCGGCTCCGTGGTGCCTATCCCACATGGTCGGATCAAGAGCTCTACGACCGCGCTCGGTTGATCAACGCGGCTCTGATGGCCAAGATCCACACCGTCGAATGGACGCCGGGAATCATCGCTCATCCCACCACCAAGCTCGCAATGAACGCCAACTGGTGGGGTCTGATGGGAGAGCGTTTCCGAAAGCGCTTCGGAAGGCTCGGATCGAGCGAGATCCTCAGCGGGATCCCCGGTGCTCCGACGAAGCACTTCGGAGTGCCCTACTCGCTCACCGAGGAATTCGTCGCCGTCTACCGCATGCACCCGCTTCTCCCCGACGAGTTCACCTTCCGCTCGCTGGAGGACGACCGCGTCCTCCAAGAGAGGACCTTCCGCGAGGTCGGCGCGCTCGAAACCCGTACCCGCATCGAAGAGGTAGGGATGGCGAGCGCGCTGTACTCGTTCGGAATCGCGCATCCCGGAGCGATCACGCTGCATAACTACCCGCGGTTCCTTCAGACCTTCGAGCGACCGGATGGAACCACGATGGACCTTGCGGCCGTCGACATCATGCGAACACGGGAGCGCGGCGTTCCCCTCTACAACGAGTTCCGCAGGCTCTGGCACCTCAAGCCCGCGGAGTCATTCGAGGACCTGACCAAGGACGCGGCGCGAGCCGAGGAGCTGAGCAGCATCTACGGCGGAGACATCGAAAGGCTCGACCTCATGATCGGTCTCTACGCCGAGCCGCTCCCGAAGGGGTTCGGGTTCAGCGACACGGCGTTCCGGGTCTTCATACTCATGGCTTCCCGCCGGCTCAACAGCGACCGATTCTTCAC
>JBOGWW010000097.1:0-2257 GCA_050693655.1 Actinomycetota bacterium
CTCCTGGAGCACGTCGAGGACCTGCTCGAAACGACGCACGAGGGTGGTGGTGCGCCGCCCGATTCGCTTGGTCAGCCGAGCGGTCTCCCGCTCGAGGTTCCGAGCCCGTTCCGCGAAGTGAAGATGGCGCGAGAGGTCGGGGCACTTGTGACAGGGGTGAGCCTCGAGTGCGGCGCGGGCCCGTTGCAGTTCGGGGTCGCCGGCGAGGTCGGTCGCGCGCTCCCTGCGGCGCTGTGACTTCGCCTCCAGCGCGTTCAGCCTGCGGGCGAGGTGACGCCTGGCGCGCGCCTCCCTAACGTGAAAGCCCTTGGGTATCTCCAGGTGGCCGATTGGCTGCGGCGCCTCGTCGAAGTCGTAAGTATTCAGCCTCGTGATGGAGCGCTCGCCCGAGAGCGCCAGCACCCTCGGCTTCCGCTCGCTGCGCCGCCGGCTCACCTCGAGGACCGCGTAGCGCCCCGCTCGTTTGCCGGCGGCGACCTCGATGACGTCTCCGGGGCGCAGGGACTTCATCGCCTCACCGATGTGGGCCCGGTTGGAGCCGGGCGTCGGGGGGCGCGCTCGGTCTACCGCCTTCAAGAGCTCGAGATAATCCTCGATATCGCCGAGTTCACACGTCATCCGTTCGCGGTACGAGGCGAGATAAGCCTCCTGACGCTCCCGGGTCTTCTCGAGGTGGACGATGTCGCGGTCCCCCTGGAACTGGGCGAAAGAGGAGTTCACGAGGTGTTCCGCATCCGCCCGGTCGTAGTTGCGCACCAGGTTGACCGCCATGTTGTAGCTGGGCTGAAAGCTGCTCTGCAACGGATAAGTGCGCGTCGAAGCCAGACGGGTGACCGTGTCGAAGGGCGTGAAGCGCTGCATGAGGACCACGCAGTTGCCGACCACGTCTATCCCCCGCCGCCCCGCCCGGCCGGACAATTGCGTGTACTGGCCGGCGGTCATGAGCTCGTGCTTCTCGCCGGTGAACTTCGTCAGCGACTCGATTGCCACCGTGCGCGCCGGCATGTTGATTCCCAATGCCAGCGTCTCGGTGGCAAAGACGGCTCTGACCAGACCGCGAGAGAAGAGCTCCTCGACGATCTCTTTGAAGGGGGGAATCATGCCCGCGTGGTGCGCCGCAATACCGTTCACGAGGCCCTGGAGGAACTCGTCGTAACCGAGGACGTCGAGTTCCGCATCCGAGAGCTCGGTCACCCGCGCCTCGATCGCGTCGCGGATGCTCCGGCGCTCGTCGGGCAGAGTCAGCCGGAGGTTCTCGCGCAGACATTGCTTGACGGCCTGATCGCAGCCCTTGCGGGAAAAGATGAAATAGATGGCGGGCAGCATGCCCTCGGACGCGAAGCGGTCGACGACCTCGGTCCGCAGCGGGATGCGAGCGTTCCTTCTCGCCGGCCGCTTCCCGCCCCGACCCGGCCTCGTGCTTCGTTTGGGCTTGCGATCCAGCTCGCGCGCCCGCGGATTGGGGGCGAAGTCTCCGTTTGGCTTCTTGACGAACATGAGGAGCAGCTGATCCCCGGCCATGTAGAGATGGCGGATCTCCACCGGGCGCTCGGCCTCGATGACGACCTCGATGTGCCCCCTCAGGGTCTGGAGCCAGTCGGCGAACTCCTCCGTGTTCGAGACCGTGGCCGAGAGGGACACCGTCTGAACCTCGACCGGAAGATGGATGAGAACCTCCTCCCACACCGCTCCCCGGTAGCGGTCCTGGAGGTAGTGCACCTCGTCGAGCACGACGTAGTGAAGCCCCGAAAGCGTGGGGCTGTCCTCGTAGATCATGTTGCGAAGCACCTCGGTCGTCATCACGACGATGGGCGCGTCTCCGTTGAGCGAGTTGTCTCCCGTGAGCAGGCCGACGTTCGCGGCGCCGTGAAGTGCTACGAAGTCCCCGTACTTCTGGTTGCTGAGCGCCTTGATCGGGGTCGTGTAGAAGGTCTTTCCGCCGCGTTTCAGTGCGAGCCACGCCGCGAACTCCCCGACCACCGTCTTGCCGGCCCCCGTAGGTGCCGCGACCAGGACCGATGCGTCGTCCTCGAGCGCGACACAGGCCTTGCGCTGGAAGTCGTCGAACGCGAAGCCGTAGCTGCGCTCGAACTGCGCTGCGAGGCTGGTCATCCTCCCGACTCTAGACGGAGGGCCCGCAAACGGGCGGATCGTGGGCGCACCGCCCGAAACGCCTTGGGGGTGTCCTTTGGAAAAGTTCAAAATCACGCGGTACCCCTGGTCCACGCGTGGACCGCATGTACCACGTGATCCGACC
>JBOGWW010000098.1:0-3275 GCA_050693655.1 Actinomycetota bacterium
CTCGCTCGGATGGCGAGGGGTATCGGTTTCACCGTCGTTGCACACGATCCCTATGCCGACACCGGCGAGGTTGAGGCGGTGTCACTGGAAGAGCTGCTTGCTTCGAGTGACGTCGTGTCGCTGCATCTTCCGCTGACGACCGAAACCGCCGGGCTCATCGGGCGACGGGAGCTCACATCCATGCGACCCGGCGCGTTTCTCGTTAACACGGCGCGGGGGGATCTCGTCGACGAACGGGCGCTCGTCGATGTGCTCTCTGAGGAGCGGATCGCCGGCGCTGCGTTCGACGCCTTCTCCGACGAGCCGCCCGGGGACTCGCCTTTGATAGGTCTCGACAACTTCATTTCCAGTCCTCACGCGGGTGCGGCGACGACGGAGGCTGTGGTACGCGCTGGAGTTGTGGCCGCCCAGGAGACGGCCCGATTGCTCAGGGAGGTGAAACCGACTTGAATCCGCTCGGCGTTCATGCGCTCGTGTGGACCCAATCGTGGACCGAGAGTGACTGTGCGCGCGCGATATCCCTTACAAAAGAAACCGGTTTCGACTTCATCGAAGTGCCGCTGCTCGATCCAGCGGGTATCGACATCGTCATGACGCGCGCCATGCTGGAGTCGCATGACATCGACGCGACCTGCTCTTTGGGTCTGTCGTTCGAGACCGACGTCACCAGCGACGATCCGACAGTGGCAGCGCGGGGGGAGAAGCTACTCAATCGAGCAGTGGACGTCACCGCCGGGATAGGAGCGCGCTATCTCGGAGGAGTCGTCCACAGCGCTATGGCCAAGTACAAGTCTCCTGCGACCGAGGAAGGGCGAGCTCGGTGCGTCGATATCCTGCGTCGGGTCGCGGAGCGCGCGCTCGATGTGGATGTCACGATCGGGATCGAGGCGGTCAACCGCTATGAGAGCAACATCGTCAACACGGCCGCACAGGCGATGAGTCTCATCGACCGGGTGAATCAACCGAATGTGGTCGTTCACCTCGACACCTATCATACGAACAATCGAGGAGAGTGATCTCGCACGCCCGGTTTCGGAATGCCGAGAGCGCCTCGGTTATGTACATATCGGTGAGAGCCATCGCGGCTATCTGGGTTCGGGAACTATCGACTTCGCGCGCTTCTTTCGAGCCATATCGGAGGCGAGCTACGAGGGACCGATCGCGTTCGAGAGCTTTTCTTCGGCCGTGATCTCCGACGAGTTCTGTTCGGCGCTTGCGGTGTGGCGAGATCTCTGGACCGAGGGAGAATCACTGGCTCGCCATGCGCGTAGTTTTATCGAGGATGGATTGGTTGCTGCGCAACACGTCAGGAGGTGAGCGATCAGCGAATGGCTCGAGCGAAGCGACGGGCGCGCCGCTCGATCTCGTCGTGATCACCTGCGGCGACGATCTCGGGAGGTGCCAGCTTGGAGCCCGCATAGACGGCAGGGCACCCCACCGCAAAGTACTCACTGGCGTTGTCCTCGCTGACTCCGCCCGAAGGGATGAAGGCCACGTGAGGGTAGGGTCCGGCCAGATCCTTGATGTAGCTCGGGCCGCCGATCCCTGCGGGGAAAACCTTGACCGCGGTGGCACCCGCATCGTGCGCCTCGGCCACTTCGGTTGGAGTGAGAGCGCCAAGGAAGACTGGTATCCCGGCGGTCCTGCACACTTCGACGAGCTCTGGCCGACAAGCGGGCGAAACGATGAACCGGGCACCCGCATCGATCGCGGCGGCTGCCTGGTTCCGGGTGAGAACGGTGCCCGCCCCGACAACCGCGTCACTGGTGGAACCCTTCTCGATGACGTCGAGTACGACGGGAATCGTGAAGGTGAATTCAACACACCGAATGCCACTGCGCGCGAACGCGTTCGCGAGTGCGGCGGGATCCTCGATCGCAGGGGCTCGCACAACGGCGGCCACTCTGTCCTCGCGCAACACGTCAAAGGCGTTCATGTCATTGAGGCTAACAGCACGACTTGGAGGCGCAGATGAAAACGACGATCTTCGAGGTCAAGGGACCACGGGTCGCCCTCCGGCTGCGCGAGAGTCCCGACTGGAAACCGTTCGATGACTACGATGGCCGCCCATTGAGGGCGGTGGAGCTCGTCGAACTCGAGCAAGTGCCCAACGCCGAACTGCAGCTCGTGCGAATCCGTTCCGGAGGTCACTTCGTCATGCACACAAGTCCGCATGTCGCCTATTGCCAGATCATCGAGGGACGGGGCACGCTCGCACTGCCAGAGGAACACGCCGTCTCTTACGAGGGACCAGAGTTGTATGTCTTCATGCCGGGATCGCTTCACGAGTGGAGAGACATAGAGGAAGACACATTGTTGTCGGTGTGCCTCGTCAAGCAGTCTTGAGCGAGGCGTCTTTCGGCTTCGCCGACGTCCGGGCCACCGAGGATGCGTTCGTCCGAGCCAAGATGCGTCAGCAGGTTGAGCGTGAAGTGAGTCCGGCCCCAACGTCTGGTCCGTGCCAATCGGAAAGATCAAGGCTGCGAGGATTCCTTACCGGGTACCGGCAGGCTTGCGCCCCCGTTTTGGCGGTCGTCTACCTCGTGCATAGCGCCGGGCTCACCAGACCCGCCGAACCGGATCTCTGCGCAGAAGCAATCCGGTTGGCTCGGATCCTGGAGACGCTCATGCCCGATGAGCCAGAAGTGGCCGGACTACTTGCGCTGTTGCTCGGACCGCCCGCCACCTTCGCCTCCTCGATCTACGGTCCGGGCCGCTGCCGAAGAAGACTGGATTTGGGCTATTTGGGAACCTTCCCAGTGGGTCTCGAGCTGAGCTGTACGCCTGCGGGGTTTCTCGAAGTGTGGACCGTTGAAAAGTCGTTCGCCCCCCTTCTGGATGGATCTGTGAGGGACGAGCATCCAGGATGCCTTTGGTGGCCCTGGAGGACACTTTTTGAACGACCATCGGCGACGGCGCCCATCGGATAGGAGACTGCGGAGAGCTCAGCGTTGAGCAAACCAAGCCCGAGGGCGAGCACATCGACCTGAACGTAGAGAAGCTCGATCCCGCTCGGACTAGCGACGAGTCGAAGGTGGAAGACCCTGCCGTCACTCGTTGGCGGGCAGAGCTCGAGGCCCGGAGGCGCGCAGGAATCCCCGACTACGAGGTCCTCCAACAGGAGGGGGCACGCAGGGGTCGCCGACCTCGTAGATTCCGTTCCCGTTGGCTTGTGCTGGTTGCTTTGGTCGCTCTCGGCGCGCTGCCGGGTTGGAACGTCATCCCGGGTGGCGAGCGCTCGGAGTTGTACCCGGAACCTCTGACGACGCCGCAAC
>JBOGWW010000099.1:0-3488 GCA_050693655.1 Actinomycetota bacterium
GAGCGATGATGTCGAACGTCTCGTTGCCCGAGTTGATCCACAGAGCCAGGAAGCCCAGCAGCATGAACATCGAGCCGAACAGGGTGTAGAGGAAGAACTTGACGCTTGCGTAAGCGCGGTCGGGTCCGCCCCAGATCCCGATCATGAAGTACATGGGCACGAGGACGAGCTCGAAGAAGATGAAGAAGAGAATGAGGTCGAGCGCTACGAAGGTGCCGTTCATCCCGGTTTCGAGTAGCAGCACCAGAGCGAAGAGTGCCTTGGGCTTGCCGGGCTCGGGGATGTGCCACCACAGGTAGATCATGCACAGGAAGCACACGAGCAAGCTGAGCAGGAGCAGGGGCAGAGACATTCCGTCGACGCCCACGTGATAGCGAGCGCCGATCGACTCGATCCAGGTCGAGTCGACCTCGAGCTGCATCTGATCGCTCGCTCCGTAGTCGAATCGAATTGCGCTGAGGATGCCCGCGACCAGTGCGAGTCCGGCGAACACGGTCCCGGTGATCTTCACGAGGGAATCCCGCGAGGGGAGGAACATCAGGACGATGACACCCAGCGCGGGTAAGAACGTCGCGAGCGTCAGCCCCCAATCGTCAGCCCATGACATTGCCTCGAACCCCTTTCTAGATCAACGCGAAGATCGCTACGAAAACCGCCACCGCGGCGAACAACACCGCGGCGTAACGCTGAACGTTTCCCGATTGGATGTAACGGAGCAAACCGCCCGAGAAGTTGGTGAGGCCGGCGGCACCGTTGACTCCCATGTCCACCACTCCCTGGTCCGCCGAATAGGTTCCCGACGCCGCTCCGAGGACCCCGCGCGCGGTCCCGTCCACGATGCCATCGAGAATGTGCTGGTTCGCCCAGTAGGACGCTGCCGCCAGCGGGTACTGAATCGGTCTTACGATTCCGCCCAGATAGAGGTGGTCGAGGTAGTACTTGTTCTCGGCGAACCCGTACAGCCATCCGAACGATGTCGAGCGGAAGTCGAAACGCCACTCGTCCTTGTAGAACCACTTGTAGGCGATGAAGAAGGCCAGCAGGGCCCCCCCAACCGTGACCAGGGGAAGAGCGAGGTTGTAGAGCGGCTCGAAGCCGTGCGCGATCTCTCCCTCGGCGAAGATCCAGTTCTTGAACACACCGACCACGGGGAACCCGAGGAACCCCACGATCAAAGTGAGGCCCCCCAGCACCCACAGTGGGCTCGTCATCGAGTTGGGGCTCTCGTGCGGTTGGCCGTGGCCCCGGTATTCGCCCCAGAAGGTCTTGATGCACATACGGGCCGTGTACAGGGCGGTGACGAAGGCCGTGATCAGCGCCGCTCCGAAGACGATCCAGGCCGTCGCGCGGGTTCCGTCGATGCCGGCGCGCAGGGCTCCTCCGATGATCTCGTCCTTCGAGAAGAACCCGGCGAGCGGGAAGATACCGGCGAGTGCGAGCGAGCCGATGATGTAGGTCTTGAACGTCGCCGGCATGTACTTACGCAGGCCGCCCATGTCGCTCATGTTGTTCGAGTGCACCGCGTGGATGACGGATCCCGCTCCGAGGAACAGCAGGGCCTTGAAGAACGCGTGAGTGAAGAGGTGGAAGATGCCTGCCGTGAACACGCCGACCGCAAGTCCGGCGAACATGTAGGCGAGTTGACTGATGGTCGAGTACGCGAGCACTCGTTTGATGTCGTCCTGTATGAGCGCGAGGAAGGCCGCGATGAGCATGGTGATCGCCGCGATCACTCCGACCACGTCGAGGGGAAAGCCCCCGTTGGCGAACTCGAAAACCGGGAACATCCGGGCCACGAGGTAGATGCCGGCCACGACCATGGTGGCGGCGTGTATCAGGGCGCTGACGGGGGTGGGGCCGGCCATCGCATCCGGTAACCAGATGTGGAGCGGGAACTGCGCCGACTTTCCGATCGCCCCGCAGAACAAGAGCAGGGCGGCGATCGTCAGGCTGGTTCCTGCGATCTCGCCCTCTTCGGCGAGGTGGTTGATCTCGGTGATGTCGAAGGTACCGGCGAGGATGAACAAAGCGAAGATGCCGAACATGAAGCCGACGTCACCGACGCGCGTCGTGATAAAGGCCTTGATCGCGGCCGAAGAGTTGGCCTCCTCCTCCCAGTAGTGGCCGATCAGGAAATAGGAGCAGAGGCCGACGCCCTCCCAACCCACGAGCATCATGATGAGGTTGTCGGCGATGACGAGTAACAACATCGATACGGTGAACAACGACAGGGCCGCGTAGAACCAGGTATAGCGCTCGTCGTCGTGCATGTATCCGGTCGAATAGATCTGCACGAGCAGCGAGATGGAGGTCACCACGACGAACATCAATCCCGCGAGGAAATCGTAATTCATTCCAAAGGTCAGTTCGAGGCTTCCGAGCTCGTACCAGACCCAGTGCTTCTCCACCGTCTCGGCCCCCGTTACGAGGTCGATGAAACCCGCGACCGAGAGCAGCAGGGCGACACCGATGGCGAGGATGCCCACGCTGTGGCCCTTGCCGGGGAGCTTCTTGCCGAAGAAGAGGATGACGAGGAAGGACAGCGCGGGCAGCAGCGGTACGAGCCACATGAGGTCGGGGAAGAGACCCGTTCGGGTGGCCTCTACTCCCTCGATCTGCTCGGCGGCGAGCAGCAGCGCGTTCAAGCGCTCACCACTTCATCAAAGCCATCTCGTCGATGTCCACGCTTCGACGGTTTCGGTAGATCAGGATCACGATCGCGAGCCCCACACCGACTTCGGCGGCGGCCACCGCAATCACGAACAGGGCAAAGACCTGTCCCGGCACCCCCGCTTCGCCGAGCATGGCCGAGAAGGCAACCAGGTTGATGTTCGCGGCGTTGAGGATCAGCTCCACGCTCAGCAACACGAGCACGGCATGCTGGCGGGCGAGCACGCCGTAGACACCTATGCTGAAGAGGAGTGCGGAGAGGACGAGGAAGTAGGACACCGGCATCAGCTATCCACCGGCCCCTCATCCCGGCGGGAGATAACGACCGCGCCCACCAGCGCCGCAAGGAGCAGCACCGACACGATCTCGAAGGGCAACACGTAGATCGAGAAGATGACCTCTCCGATGCTCTCGACCCTCGTCCCCTCGGTGGCGGTCAGATCGATCTCCTGGCCCTCGAAGGCCTGGATCATGATGAGACTGGTCACCACGAAAACCAGTCCCGCGCATAGCGCGGCAACCAGTCGCTGGTTGTTGTCGAAGTTCGCGCTGCCGATCGGCGCGCGCGTGAGCATGAGTCCGAAGAGCATCAACACGACCACCGCGCCCACGTACACCAGGACCTGTACCCAGGCGACGAACTCGGCGTAGAGCAATATGTATATCGACGAGGCGCCCAGCAGAGTGCCCACGAGATACAGCGCCGCGTGCACGACGTTGCGGGTGGTCACCACACGGATCCCGGTGACGGCCATGAACGCGGCGAAGACCCAGAAGATGACCTCTTGATAGGTCTCGGCCATCAACCGGGGCCCTCC
>JBOGWW010000100.1:0-25349 GCA_050693655.1 Actinomycetota bacterium
GGCCGAATTCATCCAGGAGGCTGTTGATCACTCCGAACTGAGGGTTGAGCATGAGGGACCAGAGAAAGCCAACTACGACGACTGGCAACAGATGGGGAAGGAAGACGGCATTGCGGAAGAAGCCGCTGCCTCTGATGCCTCGATCCAGCACTATGGCAAGCAGCAGTCCAATTCCGTTCTGAACGATCATGGTGAGCACGAAGAAGTAGACGTTGTGTCCCAATGCATTCCATACCTGTTCGTTATAGGGGTAGCGCGTGAACAGGGTGCGGAAGTTCCCGATCCCCACGAAGTCACCCTGTAAGAGGCCGTTCCATTCATAGAAGGAGAACTTCATCGCGCTCAGCATCGGATAGACGATGAAGACCGTGAACAGCAGGAATGCAGGAAGGATGAAAAGCGCATACGTCATTGTTCGGCGGAGGCTCGCGCGCTGTCTGGGACTCAGGCCCCGCGCCGGACGTGACCCGGGGCCCGGTCCTTTGCCCTTCCGCAATCGCTTCTCGGCTTCCGCTAGGGCGGAGACTTCACCCTTGCGAGTCTGGGTCGGCATGGAGGGTTAGCTCTCGACGTCCGCCACCTCTTCGAGGTCGCCCGGCTCGAACCATTGGGACACGCCCTTGTTTAGGCTGGCTCCGACCTGCTGAGGATTCATGTCCTCGAGCATCATCTTCTGGATGTCGGCACCGATGAGATCGGTGCCCGTGGGGTCGCCATAGCGGAAGTAGACGAGCAGCAAGTAGGGGGTGGGGGCGGCCTCGTAATCGGCCACCATCTGTTGGAGCAGGGGGTCGTCGAACTCGACGCCTGGGACGGGTGAGATCTGCTTGAGCTCGTCGACGAACAGCTGACCGTAGTCCTCAGAGGCCATCCACTCGACGAGTCGTTGCGCCTCATCCCTGTTGGGGGACTGCGCGTTGACGCCGTAGGAACCGTCGGTGAACCACGACACCAGGCCTTCGCCTCCGTGACGAGGCGGCATCGGGAAGGTTCCGAAGTCGAGGTCCGGGTTGGTCGATTCGAAGTAGCCGGCTTCCCAGCTTCCCCCGACGAACATCGCGGCCTTTTCTTGCGCGAAGAGAACCTGAGTGTCCGTGTACACGACACCGGCGGGATCCTTCGGCAGCAAGGGCATGAGATCGGCGACGGCCTCGACGGAGTCGATGAACTCCGGAGAGGTGAAGTCCTTCTCGCCGCTTAAGATGCCCTCCACGAAACTGTTGCCGCCGTAAACCTCGGCGCCGACGACCGAGTGAAGTATCGGCAGCGTCCAGGTATCGCCGCCGCCCGCAGCGATGGGCGTGATGCCTGCGTCCTTGAGCTCCGCAGCCGCGGCCGTGAAATCCTCGTAAGTTGCCGGGACCTCGATGCCGTTCTCCTCGAAGATCTGCTTGTTGTAGAAGACTTGCAGAGTCTGGATTGCAAATGGAACGCCGTAGAGCCTTCCGTCATCGAGCCCCTGGGCTCCGGCGAGTGCCTGCTGGGAGAACTCATCGAGTCTTTCGATGGTTCCGTCGAGGGGGACGAGATAACCCGCGTCGATCAGGGGCTGGAGGCTGCCATAAGCGCGCAACTGAATGACGTCGGGACCCTTGCCGCCCTTGAGGGCGGTTTCGAGGATCGTGTCGTATTCGGTGTTGAGGTGAGCCTTGAACTCGACCTCGATGCCGGTGTCGTCCGTGAACGTCTCGAAGATCTTTTCGTACGCGGCGACGTCCTCGGTGCGCCAGCTCCACACCGTTATCGAACCACCCCCGCCCTCCGCCTCGCTCGCGACATCTTCGCTCGGCGCGCAGGCCGCGGCCATGACGCCGATGACCAAAAGGAGCAAAACGTTACGGAACACCCCGAGAAGTCGCATGACGAGCCCCCTCATGCAGCCGGTGGTCTAGTCCATCGTAGTGTGGTCTAGACCACTGTGTCAATTCCCAGGAGCCAGCGTGGATCGGCAGCCGGAAGATTCGAGGGAGTCGCCGGACGAGGCGGGCGTCGACAAAGCGGCCGGCGAGGTCCTCGACGCGGTCGTGTCCCGTCACGCCGATTCTCGCGTCGGGCCAGTGCCGGGGGCGGTCGTCCTCGTGGCCCGCCACGGTACCGTCGCGCTGCACCGCGCCTATGGCCAGGCCCAGACCCACAGGGACGGAGAACCCCTCGAGGTCCCGAGGCCGATGCGTCCCGACACGGTTTTCGATGTCGCGTCGGTGACCAAGATCGCCGTCACCACACCCGCGCTGATGCGGCTGGTGGCCGACGAACTGGTCGAGCTGGATGCACCTGTGTCCGCTCTCCTCCCTGTGTTTAGCGGCGAGGGCAAGGCCGGCGTTCTCGTCCGCGACCTGCTGTCGCATCGGGCGGGGTTGTGGGAATGGTGGCCCCTGTACCTCGAGGCCTCCGGCCGCGAGGAGGCCATCGCGGCGGCGGCCGAGCTCCCGCTTCGCTATCGGGTCGGCGAGGCTCGCCGGTACTCGGACCTCTCCATGATCCTTGCGGGAGCGATAATCGAGGCGGTTACCGGAGAGCGGCTCGACGCCTACGCGCGCCGCACGATCTTCGAGCCGCTGGGAATGCGCGCTACCGGTTTTCTGCCCTCGCCGGAGCTGCGCCTCCGCTGCGCCGCAACTTCGACGGGCAACTCCTACGAGCAGCACATGCTCGCCACCGGCGACCCCTACCCCACGGGGCGCCGTGCGACCGACTTCCACCGCTGGCGCACCCACACGCTCGTGGGCGAGGCAAAGGACGGCAACGCCCACTACGCGCTACGGGGGGTCGGGGGACACGCAGGGCTTTTCTCGACCGCGTCCGACCTGGCGCGCCTTGGGCAGATGCTGCTCGATCACGGCGCGTACCGCGGCGCGCAGGTTCTGCCGGAAGAGGTGGTGAGAGAGTGCACTTCGCCTGGAGTCGACGACCGGCAGGGGCTCGGCTTCTGGACCAATCGCCGGGCAGAGGTCGGGCTCGGTCGCGGGGGCTTTGGTCATGGGGGCTTCACCGGAGCTCAGCTCTTCGCCGAGCCGGAGACCGACCTGGTCGTCGTCCTTCTCACGAACCGAACCCACTGCCCGCTGCCCTATCCGAGCATCGAGCCGTTGTGGCGAGACGTCCTCGCCACGGTCACCGCTTCCCTGGCCGGCTAGATATCCGCGCCGACGACAATCATGAGCTTGCCTCGAGCGCCTTGCGAAGATGCCCATCGTGGCGGCGCAGTATCTCGGCAGCGGTCGCGGGGTCGTCGCCTGTCAGCAGCATGAGGATTGCGACCTTTGCCTCCCCGTTAGCCGCCGCGAGGGCGCGCCGAGCCTCTTCGACACTGCAGCTCGTGGCGAGGCGGACGATCCTGAGCGAGCGCAGTCGGAGCTTCTCGTTGGAAGCGCGCACATCGACCATCAGGTTCCCGAACGTTCGGCCCAAGCGCACCATGACGATGGTCGAGATCATGTTGAGCACCAGCTTCTGCGCGGTGCCGGCTTTGAGGCGAGTCGAGCCGCTGATCACCTCAGGTCCGGTGACGATCTCGATCGGCAGGTCGGCCTCATGAGCGATTGGGGATCCTGGATTGCACGCAAGCCCGACGGTGAGGGCACCGGCCGCGCGCGCGTGCTCTAGGGCCCCCAGCACGTAGGGGGTCCGCCCGCTGGCGCTGATCCCGACGACGCAGTCATCCGCCCCGACCGAGCGCTCGCTGAGATCGGCTGCTCCGGCTTGCGCGTCGTCCTCGGCTCCTTCGTAGGCGTTCGCCATGGCTCGCTCCCCGCCCGCCAGGACGGCCTGGACCTGTTCGGGGGCGGCATTGAAAGTAGGTCCGCATTCCGACGCGTCCAGGACGGCAAGACGCCCGGGCGTGCCCGCGCCCACGTAGATGAGGCGTCCACCACGGGTGAGCCGTTCGGCGATCCCATCGATCGCCGCCACGATCTGGGGGCGCACCGCGGCGACGGCGGTCGGCACGCGTGCGTCCTCTCCGTTCATGACCCGCACGATTTCGGCGGTCATCATGAGGTCGAGGTTCACGAAATCCTCGTGCTGGTCTTCGGTGACGAGTCGATCGAGGTCCAGCTCTCGCTCGTTCTTCATCTGCGAAGGCCTGTGCACGAACGGCGACCCTTCCGAAACGCCATCTGGTCATCGACCCTACCAAGCGACGAGATTCGCCTACCGGTAAGGGCTTGGTGTGCGACCAGACCCTTCAACGGAGACGATTCGCCTCACTCACTTCGACAACCCAACCATGCGAGGACCTCCGCAGCAGGTCCGGGCGCGCTCCGGGGCGCGGGGGATTCGATCCGCCTCGGCCTCGATTCCTCGTTTGGGAGAAATTTCCTCGAATGTCTGGCATGGGTCCCCTTGACCCTATTGGTATAGACCGGTAGCGTGGTGGACTAGACCACTCGGACTGCCCGGATTTTGGGGGGGAGGCAGCGCATGTTCCTTGGTGTCCTCAGGGACCTGGCCCGGAGCGGCCGGCTCCGGATCATGGTCATGGCAGTTTTGCTCGGCTTGCTCGGCACCTTCACCACCGCCGCTCTCGGCTCCGCGTCGGCGACCGCCGGCCCCCGGAAGGGCCCAGATGCTAGGGGCGAGGACCACATCCCCCCCGGCTGGATCATCAGCCGAATCCGACGGATGACCTTGGAAGAGAAGGTCGGCCAGCTCTTCATCACCTACGCCTACGGCGAGACCGTCGACACCAACGATCCACGCAACTTGACCGACCGCCGGGTCGGCGCCGCTAACTTCAGAGAGCTCATCGACAAATACAAGCTCGGCGGAGTCATCTACTTCGCCTGGTCGGACAACGTCAACAACCCACAGCAGATCGCCAACCTGTCCAACGGCATCCAGGAGGCGGCGCGGAGCCGGCGGATGCCGATTCCCATGCTGATCACGACCGACCAGGAACAGGGCATCGTGGTGCGCGTCGGACCGCCGGCCACGCAGTTCCCCGGCAACATGGCGCTCGGAGCCGGCCGCAACGCCGGTGACGCGTTCACGGCTGCCCGGATCACCGGCAAGGAACTCCGCGCACTTGGCATCAACCAGAACTACGGTCCCGTCGCCGATGTCAACGTGAACGCGCTCAACCCGGTCATCGGAGTGCGTTCGTTCGCCGAGGATCCGCAGCTCGCAGCCGAGCTGGCCGCAGCCCAGGTGAATGGCTATCAGGCGCGCGATGGCGTGGTGGCGACGGCCAAGCACTTCCCCGGTCATGGAGACACCGACGTCGACAGCCACACCGGAGTTCCCCTCATCACGCATACCCGCGAGGAGTGGGAGGAGCTTGATGCTCCACCCTTCCAGGCCGCGATCGACGCCGGTATCGGCTCGATCATGACCGCGCACATCATCGTGCCGGCTCTCGACCCGTCGGAGGACCCGGCCACGCTGTCCGAACCGATCATGACAGGGATCCTCCGTGAGGAGCTCGGATACGACGGCGTCGTCGTCACCGATTCGCTCGGGATGCAGGGCGTGCGGGACAAGTACGGCGACGACCGCATTCCGGTGCTCGCCATCAAGGCCGGCGTGGACATGCTGCTCATGGCCACGGATCTCGATCTGGCCTACAACGCCGTCCTCGATGCCGTGCGCAACGGGGAGATCAGCGAGAGCCGGATCAACGAGTCGGTCTACCGGATCCTGCGGCTGAAGTTCCAGCGGGGCTTGTTCCGGGACCCCTTCGTCGACGTGGACAAGATCGACGACATCGTGGGTATTCCCGAGCACTACGCCGAGGCCCAGCGGATCACCGACGCAACCACCACGCTGATCGCCAACGACGCCGGCCTGCTTCCGCTCGAGCACGGCGCTCGCGACGTGCTCGTCACGGGGTGGGGGGTTGCCACCACTCGGACCCTCGCGGATGCCATCGGCCGGCGCGGCCCCTCGACCGACGTCTACCAAACCGGTGCCAACCCGAGCCAAGCGGCGATAGACGAAGCCGTGGATCGGGCGGAGGCCAGTGATCTCGTGGTCACCACCACCATGAACGCCTGGACGGCAGGCAACAGTCGCCAGCGCGACCTGGTCAAGGCGCTGGTTGCAACGGGAACACCGGTGGTCGTCATCGGAGTACGTGACGCGTACGACATCGCCTACTTCACCGAAGCGGAGACCTACCTGGCCACGTACTCCTACACGGCCGGTGCGCTCGAGGCGGTGACCAAGGTGTTGTTCGGCGAGATCTCACCGCGCGGCAAGCTCCCCGTCACGATCCCGGTCGCCGGTGACCCCGATACTCCGCTGTACCCGTACGGCCACGGATTGAGCTACGACCTCGCCCGCGTGGCGAGCCCGCCACGATCCCGCTAGCGCACCAAGGAGGATCGCGACATGATCGGTTTCCGCCCGGCGGACCGACGTGGACGGCTCAGGATCGCCCTGAGGCGCGGGTTGGCCGGTGTCCTGGCTGCCGCCACCGCGGCGCTGGCCACCCCGGCCGGCGCGGAGGAGCCCCCGGGCAGAGAGGTGAACCTGCGCGTCGCCACCTACAACATCCAGGCAGGCGCGGGCATGGACCGGCAGTTCGACCTCGAGCGCCAGATCGAGGCCCTGCGGGCGATCGACGCCGACATCATCAGCCTCCAGGAGGTCGACGTCAACTGGAGCGCGCGCAGCGAATGGCGTGACCTGGCCACCGAGATCGCCGGCGCGCTCGGCATGAACGCCTTCTTCGGCCACATCTACCAGTCCGACCCACCGGCTCCGGACCAGCCCCCGCGGCAATTCGGCATCGCGATGCTTTCGCGGTACCCGATCCTGTCCGCCGAGAACCACGAGATCACGAGGCTCTCGACGCAGGTGCCGGACCCGGAGCCCGAGCCCGCCCCCGGCTTCCCGGAGATCCTCGTCAACGTGCGCGGGGCGCACGTACACGTCTACGGCACGCACCTCGACTTTCGCGCCGATCCCGGCGTGCGGGAGATGCAAGTGGCGGACATGCTACGGATCATGGCCCGGGACCGGGGGCGACGGCAGATCCTGCTCGGTGACTTCAACACCCGCCCCGATGCCCCCGAGCTGGGCCCGCTGTGGGCGTACGTCGCCGACGCATGGGTGGTGGCGAACGGGGCCGAGGGGGGCCTCACCTTCCCGGCCAACACACCCAACCGGCGCATCGACTACGTCGCCGTCTCGCCTCGGGTGCAGGTGCGGGAGGTGAGCGTCCCGCAGACATTCGCATCGGACCACTTTCCAGTGACCGCAGAACTAATGGTGACCAGAGGAGAGAACGATGAGACGTAGGGATTTTCTTGCCGGCTTTCTCGGTCTCGCCGGGATCCCGGTCCTCGGCCGAGTAACGGCGGCCGGCGGATCCAGCGGGCCCGGTAGGGGCGAACAGCGAAGGCCTCCGAGGGTGCGCAGCGGGATCGAGGAACTGGCCGCAAGCGATTACAGGCTTCTCAGGGGACAGCGGGTCGGGGTCATATCCAACCCGACCGGCATACTGCCCGACCTGAAGCATGAGGTCGACGAGATGGTGCGCAGCGGCCGGGTCGACATCGTCGCGGTGTTCGGGCCCGAGCACGGCTTCCGGGGCACCTCGCAGGCGAGCGAGGGCGAGGAATTCTTCATCGACGAGAAGACCGGGCTACCCGTCTATAACGCCTACAGCGACCCGGTCCGGATAGCCGAGCTCTTCGACGAGGTCGGCCTCGACACCGTGGTTTTCGACATCCAGGACGTCGGCGCCCGCTTCTACACCTTCATCTGGACGATGTACTGGTCGATGGTGGCGGCCGCCGATCTGGGTAAGCGCTTCGTCGTCCTCGACCGCCCCAATCCGATCACCGGCCGGCAGGCCATGGGGCCGGTGTTGAACTACCCCGACCAGGCGTCCTTCGTGGGCGAGCGGGAGATCAGCCAGCAACACGGCATGACAGTCGGCGAGCTGGCCCAACTGTTCAACGCCGAGTTCCTTCCCGATGTGGCAGGCACTCAGGTCGACCTCGAGGTGGTGCCGATACGCGGCTGGTTCCGCGACATGTGGTACGAGGAGACCGGCCTGCCGTGGGTGATGCCCTCGCCGAACATGCCGACCGTCGACACCGCCACGGTGTACCCCGGCACCTGCCTGTTCGAGGCCGGCCACTCCACCCAGGGTCTCGCGGAAGGACGGGGGACCACCCGGCCGTTCGAGCTGATCGGCGCGCCTCACTTCGACCATCATTGGGAGGAGGCGCTCAACCCCCTGGAGTTGCCGGGGGTTCGGTTCCGGGAGAACTACTTCAGCCCGACCTTCTCCAAGTACACGGGCAAGGTCTGCGGCGGGGTCCAGGTCTACGTGACCGACCGCGACGTCTTCGATCCCATCCACACCGCGATCGCCATGCTTGTGGAGGGGCTGAAGCTGCAACCACCGGACATGGCCTTTTGGCGCCCCGGCACGGCCGGACGTCAGTGGATCGACCTGCTCACCGGCTCCACCTGGGTGAAGACCGCAATCGACGACGGCCTGAGCGCCGATCAGGTGGTCGCCGGCTGGCGGAACGACCTGGCCGCCTTCCGCAAGGTGCGCGAGAAGTACCTCATCTACCACAAGGTGCGTCGTGGCGGGCACGGGCAAGGCTAAGCCGTTCGCGCTCGGCTTAGTTGCCGTGACGCGCGGCGCGTCGCTGGTCGGCTCCTCGGCCCAGGCCGTCGAATCCGACCACCGCCCGGTCCACCTCGGCCGGACCCTGCGATACGGCGCGCCGCACCAGGCCGGATTCCTGGCCGAGCACGTCGATCGCATCGTCCCGGACGCCGCGGAGTTCACCAAGACCGGAGCGGGCGGCCCGATCCCTTCTACCCGGGCTTCGTGGTGCTCGCCGCACGCCGAGGAGTGATCGTTGAGCACGCGGCCGGCGGGCACGCGCTGCGCTATGGAAGCAGCGATGGCGACGTGTTGCCGCAGGACGAGTGGATCCCGATGCGCGACAACACGATCTTCGATATGGCACCGATCTCGAAGCCATTCACCGCGGTCGTGACCATGCAGCTCGTCGAGCGCGGCCTCATCGACTCGTGGTTGGGCCGGGGCGTTTACGCGGACGCGGTACGGATCCGTACTCCCGCCGGCATCCTGTTCGAGGACAGCCGTCCCGCGGACCACTCGCTATGGCGCCCCGGGGGCTTTGTCCGCAGCTCTAACTGAGGGAGTAAGAGATGCATCGCATGAGACTGGTAGCGCTGCTGGCTCTAGCAGGAGTATTGGTGGCGGGCGCCGCGGTCAGGGCGCCCGCGGAAGCCACCCAAGGACATTGGGACGGGCCCCCGACGGTTACGGGGGCGGACCTGAAGTTCACCCATCGGTCCCGAACGTTGCGCTACGGTACGGCCCGCGACGCAGGGCTCATCCAGGAGCAGGTGGACCGGATCGTGCCCAGCGCGGCGGCATACATGGAGCCTGGAGGTCCCAGCGGCCCGAACCCATCTCACCCGGGGTTTGCGGTACTCGCGGCGCGTAACGGTGTGATCGTCGAGCACGACGCCAAAGGCTACGCGCTGCGGTACGAGCGATGGGTCGGCGCGACCGGGACCGCCGTCGAGCTTCCGCGGAACGAGTGGGTGCCCATGCGCAAGGACTCGATCTTCGACATGGCCTCCGTTACCAAGCTGTTCACGTCGGTCGTCGTGACGCAGATGGCCGAGCGAGGGGAGCTAAGTCTCCACGCGCCCGTCGCCGACTACCTGCCCGAGTTCGCTCAAGCCGACCCGGCCAAGGCTGAGATCGTCGTCGAGCAACTGCTCACCCACACCTCCGGCATGGTTGCCTGGATGAACCTGTACAACCTGCCCGACGACGAGGCCCGCATGCAAGCCATCTATGAGTCCCAGCTGCGGCGCCTGCCGGGCAGCGGGTACGAGTACTCGGATCTGAATCTCATCGTCCTCGGCGAGCTCGTCGAGCGGGTCACCGGCGCCCAGTTCGACCGGGTCGTCGCCGAGCGGATCACCCAGCCTCTGGGCCTGACCGACACCGGCTTCAACCCGCCGGCGTCCAAACGGCACCGGATCGCAGCGACTGAGTACCAGCCGTGGACGGGGCGCGACATGATCCGCGGAGAGGTACACGACGAGAACGCATGGTCGTTCGGAGGCGTGGCCGGGCACGCCGGGATCTTCTCAACCGTGGCGGACATGGCGATCCTGGGACAAATGGTCCTCAACGGCGGCCGCTACGGCAAGACCCGGATTCTCGGCGAGGACTCGGTTCGGGCCATACTGACCAACCTCAACGCCGGCCTGGGCGGCGCGGCGGCGCGCGGCCTTGGCTGGCAGCTCGAGCAGTGGTTCTACATGGACGCGATGACCTCGCCGGTCACCGCCGGCCACACCGGATACACCGGAACCTCCCTGATCGTGGATCCGTTGTCGAATTCGCTACTCGTGCTGCACACGAACCGGGTACATCCGACTCGGAACTGGGGGACCGTCAGCAGCTACCGCCGGGCGCCGGCCCGTGAGCTGGCCCGCGCCGTTCCGGTCCGGCCGGCCCTGGGCCGCGACGCCTGGTACTCGGGTCAGCAGGACGCGACCACGGTGACTCTGACCGCGCCGTTGGCCTCTCCTTCTGTCGGCGGCGAGCTGAAGTACCGGCTCTGGTACGACACCGAATCCACCGACATCGGCCGTCTCCTGGTATCCACCGATAAGGGATCGAGCTGGGAACCGGCGGCGATGGACCTGCGCACGGCGAACCACAGGTGGTCGACAGACGGATCCTTCTCCGGATTCGCGGGGCGGCGGTGGCTTAACGCACGCGCCGAGCTGCCCGCCGGCACGACGCATATGCGGTGGAGCTACGCGCCCGACGCGATCTACCAGGGCCGCGGAATCTACGTGGACGGGGTGCACGCCGAAGACCTCTCTGGGGTACTCTTCAACGGCGAGCGGCCGGCCGACGCAGCCCGGTTCCAGGCAGACGGCTGGATCGAGTCATCGAACTGAGGCGCTGCAAAAAATGATCACGCAGACACTCATAAAGCGAGTACGCCGTCCGGCCCGGATGCTGCTCGCCGCCGCCGCCCTGTTGCTCGCCGCGGCTCTGGTCGCGCCGTCTGCCACCGCTCAGACGGGCTTCCGCGTCGAGCCCTACCTCCAGAATCCGTCGAGCGAGGGGATGACGGTCACCTGGTTCTCGTCGAGCCCAGAGCCGGGCCGGCTGACGATCCACGGACCGGGCGTGAAGGGCCGGGCGCTCTACCTGAGCTCTCCGACCTACGAACCTGCGCTCGAATACACCGAGGCGGAGCTAGGTGAGGAGATCCCCGGTCTGGAGCAGGGCTCCTGGCTGCACGAGGGCGACAACTATAAGCACAGCGTCGCCGTGAGCGACCTGCGGCCCGGCAAGTCCTATCGCTACCGCGTGCGCCAGGGCGGGCAAACGTTCTTCGACCGGTTCCGTACGCCTCCGACGAGCGAGCGGTGGCGGCACATCCGCTTCGTGGCGCTGTCCGACTCCGAGACCGAGCCGCGCGGCCGAGTGCTGCGTCGCGAGTGGGCCCCGGGCGCGCTGGCGGAGGGGAGCGAGCCTCGCCCGTCCGCGGAGGAGGGCAGCAGGTGGGATCAGGCGCTGGGCACCACCGTCCTGAACCAGGTGCGCACGCTGCGCTACATGCTCACCGAAGACGAGGGCTACTTCCACAACCTGCGGGTGGTGGAACGCCGCGACCCGGAATTCGTCGCCATGC
Organism: Actinomycetota bacterium; assembly: GCA_050693655.1. Classification (GTDB taxonomy): domain Bacteria; phylum Actinomycetota; class CADDZG01; order CADDZG01; family WHSQ01; genus WHSV01. The sequence goes on from JBOGWW010000100.1 coordinate 11,673, forward strand.
CCGGGGACCTCGTCCAGGGAGGCGGCTACCAGCCTGGCTGGGACGAGTTCTTTCGGCACAACGCCGGCGCGCTCGGCAACTTGCTGTCGCGTCGCCCGATCATGCCCGCCCTCGGAAACTGGGAGAACTTCGGCGCCCTGAACGGCGGCTACGGCACCCCCGAGGATCGTTCGCCGGTCGTGCGATCCCGCGACAAGTACCACACCTACTTCGACTCCCCCGACAACGGCACGCCGGCGCACCGCGACAACTACTATCGCATCGACTACGGCCCGATCACCTTCATCGCCCTCGACAGCTCGAATGGTGAGCCCGACGACAGCCCCGACAATTACCCGCCCGAGGGCAAGGCGACCGGCCGGGAGTTCAACGGGCCCGGCACGGACACCCAGAGCAACTTCACCCGGGCCGAGTACGAGGCAGCGGGCGGAATCGACCTCGCCGACTTCAACCCCGCAAGTACCCAGTGGGACTGGGCGGAGCGAGAGCTCGCCGCCGCACGGCGCGAGGGTCAGGTCATTTTTGTGCAGTTCCACCACGCGCCGTTCTCGAACGGCGAGCACGGCCTCCCCATGGATCACGAGCTCACGTCCGGGCAAGGCGGAACACCGATGCGCCGGTACCACGAGATGTTCGAGCGCAACGGCGTGATCGCAGTGCTGTCCGGTCACAGCGAGATGTTCGAGAGGAGCTTCGTGGACGCCGACGGCGACGGCGTCGGCGTGACCTACTACGATGTCGGCGTAGCCGGCGACGGATTGCGCGGCGAGCGACGCGACGGCACCTCCCTCAACGACCCCCTGCTGAAGTACAACCCCCAGAGCCGGTGGACCGGCGATCAGTCCGAGCCGGAACGCTGGAAGCTCGTGAACGGGATCCCCCAGCTGGTGGAGACCGGCAAGCACTACGGTCACTTGGAGGTGAACGTAAAGCGCCTGCGCGAGGGCAGGGGAGGGGGCGGAGCGCGTTCCCGGCCCGCGGTCGAGGTGGCCTTCACGCCGGTGCACGTCTTCCCGATCCTCGACGATGACTACAGCCTCGTCCGCGCCGAGCGCCGCAGGTACGGTGACGTGGTCGTTCTCTACCTGAACGGCAGCGGCGAGGTGTGCCGGCCCCTCGAAGACCAGCGTGAGGCTCCCGATCGGGATCGCGCGGTTCCGGTCCCCTGTCGGTAAGCCTCCTGGACGAGATCGTCATCCAGGTTTCCCCCGTTCTGCCGGCGACGGGACCGTTCGTTCGGACCGCCCCGGTGGCGAACGCGTCACACTCGAGAAGATCGAGGTCACCGAATCCGGACTGTTGACCGACGTCGGGTTCCGAATAGCCTGGTCGCGAGCCGCGAGACTCCACGCAAGTTCCACAACTCCGGGACAGATCGGTTACAGATTGTGCATCCGCTCGTCCCCTCGGTTCATCCAGGAGATGCTGGAGCTATGCCGCGACCCGCCCCCGTGGCGTGCCCGCCACGAGAGCCACTTTCCCCTGCGAGTGCCCGCTTGTCGTTCGTCTCCGATTCGGTGGCGTCCGCCACTGCTCCAGGCCCGGCCTGGTGGTGGTGTGCGCGTGGTCCAACCCGTGAATACCTTCGCCTCCTTGGTGGGGAAGTAGTGATCTGTCGATTTGTGGGCATTCACGGCGCTCACCAAATCTCCGGGAGCTGGTGCGTACTACGACCTTCACCGTGCCCGCGGCAAGACCCATAAACCAGGCGTTACGAGCGCTGGCGAACCGTCTCGTTGGGATCCTCCACGGCTGCCTGCGTCATCAGCAGGTCTATGACGAGCGCCTGGCCATCGCTCATCGAGAAGGCCGCTTGACGGTTGGAGGCGTGGATATCTAGCCGCCTTCTCCCCGGTGATGCCGAGCATCACCTAACGAAGAAGTTAATAAAGACTAAATTATTGATTAGACCTAACTTGACTGATCAAGCTGTCGCGCCTAACTTTTAAGGATGGGGGAACAGGCATCTCGAGCAGTTCTGGCTTACCTGAAGGCTCTCTACCTGCTGGGAGAGGAAGCCTCCAGGAGCGGTACCGGCGCGCAACTGGGGCTGGCCCAGCGGTTGTCGACCTCGGCGATAGCGCTACGCATGGGTGTCTCTGCCCCCTCTGCCACCAACATGCTCAAGCGGCTCGCCGCTCGCGACCTGGTGACCTACGAGCCCTATAAGGGAGCCTCCCTTACTCAGAGAGGCCGCGATGTGGCGCTCGAGATCGTGCGCCACCATCGACTGCTCGAGACCTACCTGGTCGAGGCCCTGAGCGTGCCCTGGGATGAGGCCCACGCCGAAGCGGAGGCGCTCGAGGGCGACCTGTCGGAGGCGCTCGAGGAGCGCATCTGCGCGGCTCTCGGAGATCCTCAATTCGACCCCCACGGGCACCCGATCCCGGCCAAGAACGGAGCCATGCCGAAGATCTCGACGTCGCGGCGATCGCTGTGGGATGTCGCCGACGGCGAGGCGGCCCGGATCGAGCAAGTGCCCGACTCACATCCCGACGCCCTTCGTTACCTGGGCGAAGTGGGCGTGCTTCCGAGAGTGATGGTCACGGTGGTGAGCCGCGGTCCGATCGGCGGGCCGTTGTTCGTGGCAATCAAAGCCGACATCGAGACGGCACCTGTGGCGCTGTCCAAGGAGATCGCGGAGGCGATATGGGTCCAATAGAGGGATCGCCGCAAAGACACATGGAGTCGGGTCGCGTCGACCGGCGTAGGTTCCTCCGACGCCTGGGTGCAAGCTCGGCGCTGGGGGGAGCGGCCGTGCTCGGGGGCCACGATGTCCTCCACGGCTCCGGGTTGCTAAGCCACGCGCAGGCGCAGGAGGGCTCGGGAACTCACGGCGCTCCCGGCAGCAACGGGCACCTGGGCGGCACCGTGGGGGAGGTCGACAATGCCCGCAACGGTTTCGACCCGCACGAGATCCTGACCGACTTCGACGCAGGGGAAGTGTCCAAGGACTCAGGCGGGCGCACGGTGCGCGAGTACGAGTTCGTGGCCATCGACAAGGAGATCGAGGTCGCGCCGGGCGTCTTCTTCCCCGCGTGGACCTACAACGGGCGCGTGCCGGGGCCGACCATCCGCGCAACCGAGGGCGACCGCATCCGGGTCAAGCTGGTCAACGCCTCAGCGCACCCGCACACCATTCACTTCCACGGGTTCCACTCGGCGTCGGTGGACGGCGTCCCCGGAGCAGGAGAGGCACTGCCGGGGGAAAGTTTCACCTACGACTTCATGGCGGAACCGTTCGGCACACATCTCTATCATTGCCACTCGCTGCCGCTGGTGCAGCACATTCACCGGGGTCTCTACGGAGCGTTCATCGTCGATCCCAAGCAGGGTCGACCAGATGCGCACGAGATGGTCATGGTGATGAACGGTTTCGACACCAACTTCGACGGCGAAAACGAAGTCTACGCGCTCAACACCGTCGCGTTCGCTTACTCCAAGAAGCCGATTCAGATCAACGCGGGCGAGTTGCAGCGAGCTCATGTCATCAACGTCACCGAGTTCGATCCGCTGAACTCCATTCACATCCATGCCAACTTCTTTAACCTGTACCGTACAGGGACTTCGCTTGAGCCGGACGAGTTCACCGACACGATCTCCATGGGACAAGCCGAGCGGCACATGATCGAGTTCACCTACCACCAACCCGGCAACTTCATCTTCCACGCGCACGTTACGGAGTTCATCGATCTCGGCTGGCTGAGCGCATTCGAGGTGGTCTGACTGGCTACCACCGCACCGACATCGCGAGATGGGCGCCTTCCCGGGTGGCTCGGCTGGTTGCTGCCGGTCGCGGCAATCGCCGCGCTCGTCGCCCTCTTTCTGATCTTCAATCCGATTGGGAGCTTGCGGGAGGTGCCCCCCGTCGAAGCGGTGGCCGTGGAGCGCACCGTGTTCGACGAGGATGAGATAACGCTCGAGCTGCGCAACGACGGTCCCGATCCCGTCACCATCGCCCAGGTGCTCGTCAACGAGGCCTACTCGAACTACGAGATCACCGATCAGACTCTGGATCGGTTGGAGTCCGCAACCCTGCGCGTCTCATATCCCTGGGAAGAAGGACTACCGCTAGGCATTGCGATGGTTACTTCCACGGGCGTTACCATCGAACACGAGATCGAGGCGGCTGCGCTCACCCCTGAGACAGACGGTTCCACGATCGCCATCTATGCCCTGTTGGGCATCTACATCGGGGTCATTCCGGTCGCCATCGGGCTGTTCTGGTATCCGTCGCTGCGACGCGCATCGAAGCGCTGGATCGGCTTCTTCCTCGCCTTCACTGTGGGCTTGCTCGGTTTTCTGCTTGTCGATACCGTCGCCGAAGGCTTCGAGCTCGCCGCCGCGACAACCGCGGTACTCGATGGATTGTCGCTGTTCGCCATCGGCGCGGTGGGTGCGGTGGTGGGGCTGGTCGCCTTCGAACGGTTGCTCGAGCGATGGCGGCACGCCCCGCAATCTGTTGATCAGAACGGAGCGAGTCCTATCGGTGGACTCGTCCTCGCGTATCTGGTCGCCACTGGGATCGGACTGCACAACCTAGGCGAAGGCCTTGCCGTCGGCGCCGCGCTGGCGGGTGGAGAGATCGCCCTGGGCACCTTCTTGGTCCTCGGTTTCGCGATCCACAACACGACCGAGGGACTTGCAATCGTGGCCCCGCTTGGATCGGAGGTAAAGCGTCCCTCCCTATGGCATTTCGTTGCGCTCGGCGCCGTGGCCGGTGCACCGACCATAATGGGAGCCTGGGCCGGCGGCTTTGCGTTTGCACCGGGGTGGGCCGCGCTCGCCTTCGGGGTCGCCGCCGGGGCCATCGCGCAGGTCGTGTGGCAGATCGTCCGAGGCATGTCACGCGACCATGGGCTGGCCTCAGGCTTGGGCGCTTTGGGCCTCATGGCCGGGCTGGTGTTCATGTACATCACCGGGCTGCTGACCGCTTGAGCGCATTCAAGAGTCTGCGAGCTTTTGCCATGGTGTCAATTGGGCTCGCGGTCGGGGGGTGCTCGGGAAGCGACGGCAACACCGTGACGATGGAGTCGGGGCAACGCTTCGAGCCGGTGATGCTAACCATCCCGGCGGGCGAGACCGTGTCCTTCGTGAGCGAGTCCGTCGATGCCCATAGCGTCACCGCCTATGAGGACGGCATTCCGGAGGATGCGTCGTACTTCGCCAGCGGGGGATTTGAAAGCGAGGGTGAGGCCCGCGACGATTTGGCCGGCGGGCTGCTGTCGTCGGGCCAGAGCCTTGAGGTGAAGTTCGAGGTCCCGGGCACGTACCGGTATTTCTGCATTCCCCATGAGGACTTGAGCATGACCGGTCGCATCGTTGTCGAGCAATGACACCCTCCGGAGTGACTGGGGGGGCGCGATGGAGAGAGGGCATGGCGGTAACCCGCTTACTTCCATTCCTGTGGGCGCTGGAGATCGTCCTCGAATAGACGCGGCCCCGTTTCTGGTCGTCCTACTCCGGCAGAGCAGGAAGGCTTGGACTGAAATCGAGTCGCACCGACGGCTCGTTTCCCTTGATCTCTTCGTCGGGCCAGGTGGCGCTGGCAACGTAACGCTTGCCTTCGAGGCTGAGCTCGACATCGTAAGAGAAGGGGCCATCTCCTAACTCTGCGGCTGCGAGTCCCTTGTCGTCGGGACCGTCCCAGCAGAGGGTGCCCCCGGGGAAACATCCCCTATGTGACTGCTTCGCCTTGAAGGTGAGCGCGTCCCCGTCCTCAGCGCGCACGGTGATCCACGCTGATGCGCTCCGCGGCGTGCGCGCGAGGTTTCTCACCTCTAGCTCGACGCCGTAACTATCAACTGCGCCATCGTGACCGGCGAGAACGGCCAGCCGAGCTCCGGGCTTGGGGAGGGGACCGTCGTCCGGAGTCGACCACCGGAACGTGGTGAAGAGATCACCGTTGCCTCCACCGAATAGGGTGACGTCGTATGTATCCGCACGGCCCGCCGGCCGAAGCACGAATTCCCCCTCGTCCGTGGGCTCCAAGCTCACCGTCTGTATCCGTCCGCACTTCTCGTCGACCGGGGTGAAGGACGCTTTGAACGACCAGCCGGAGAGCGGGAACTCGACGACGACCGCCTCGGGGTCGCCGACATCTGATGGATTGCGAGGCGGTACTCCATCGACGCAGCCATTGCCATAGCAGTAGGTCCAGGCGTGGAGGTCGATCGACTGGTCGAAGAAGCGCACAGTGACGGGGGGTGGCGCCTTCAAGTCAGATGACCGGTCGGATTCCTCCGCGGAGGTCACGACCTCCGGCTTGTCTGGACCCGCGGCGACGGGGTCACGGGGATTGTCGCTGCAAGCCGTGAGCAAGAGCGAAACGGCCAACGCGGCCGCAATCGAAGTGCTGCGCCTTTGGTTCATAGCCATGCCCCATGGGACGGGCAGCGGATAGAAGTGGTTCCCATGTCGCCGCCCGAGCTGGTTAAGGAGACATAAGTATGCGAGCGCGATGATGGTGCCTTCCTCCATCCGGACTCATTCACACATGCGTTCAAACGGCTGGCGGGCGTGGCAGGGCTGCATCAGCGAACAAGAATTGATCGCGAAATTGCACGTCGGGAGCGTGGGTCGCCAGCAGCCCAGCCCTCGACCTTCACCGCCCGAGGGGCCTCCGTTCCGTGTAGCGGCTTCGACTTGAGGGTTGCCCTCAGGCGAGCTTCGAGCTCAGGTAGCTCAGCAGCGTCCGGGCGGTGTTGATGACGAGCGCGGCCTCTTCTGATGCGAGCAGAAGCTCGTTGGGATGAGCGACGCTGGCGCGGTTTCTGACGGGATCGAGCGCGTCCATGATCGTGCCGCAGGAGTTGAGGATCCGCTCTATGTCTTTAGCTCGCGGGCCGAGGTCTTGGAGCCGCGGGTGGTCGCGTCGCAGGGCCTTGAGGATCGCAGCCATGGTGGCACCAGGGCTGACGACGATTTCCTCCGCCGCGCAGAGCGCGATGAGGTAGCCATGCAGCGCGGTATGCACACGATCCACGCCGCTAGTCGCACCACTCGCCCGGAGGAGCGTCTCCGCGTCGGCGATCGCCCTAGAGACGACTTGAGTTACGGCCACGGGCAAGCGGCTCTGGACCATGTGTCCGTCGCAGCGGTCAGCGAGCCGGAGGAGTTCGTCTCGCATCTCGGCCGTACGGGTGGGTGGCCCTTCACGGGCGGGAAAGCGTTCGATCACGCGACGGATGATGCGAGCTTGGTCCGGGGGCGGTTGCACTGAGAGGATCTGGATGAATCTCGCGCGCGTCGTGCCCTCGTAACTCCCAGGGTCGATGTCGAGATCGCAGTACACGGGATAGAATTCGGCGTGACTCGCGTAGGTGAAGTCTCCGAGGTACCCGCCCGCCACCCCGATGTAACGATTGACGATGCGCTGTATCTCCCCGCCGCTCAACGCGGAAGGTTCGCGGGCAGTCTGCGGCGGGACGTCTAAGCCACCGCGAAAGGGTGGATCCATCAGCCAGCGACCGGGCCGAAGACTTCTCCGTACCTATCATCAGCGACCCTCGTGGTCGCTGATCTCCCGTGCATTTCTTGTAGCGGGGCTATCCACGTAGCGAAGTCCTCCGGAGGTAGCTCACCGCCGCTCTCGACCCCCTCCTCGATCTTGCGCCGGATCTGAGAGTCATGGCCTGGCATCTACCCGATGGCGACGGCCTCCCCCTTGCGCCCGCTGGTCGGCGAGGAAGACCAGCGGAGCCGCCTTCGCCATGATTTACTTTTCCCGGGTCCCCACGGGAGCCCACTGACAACCTAGGCCTAGGGGCCGTTACAAACGCCACGGTCTTCCCTACGTGCAGATAGTCACCCCGCACCCGGCGAGGGCTTCCTTATGCGGGACCAACCGGGGAGTGCGTCGAAGGGATATGTAAGGGCGATCCCACCGCAAGGCGGGCACCGAGAGTGCCCGGCTGGAGGTGAAGCGGCCGCTTCGACGGAGGTCGTCTTAGGTCACTCAGAAGGTCGAGAGGGATCTCCCGTACTGAACTCGCTTACCGGATCGGCCGATCCTCTAAGTCGGTCGGCTACTACGAGCGAGGCGAGCACGCCCCGCCGTTGGGAGTCGTCTGTTCCATAGCCGATGTCCTCGGCGTCCGGGCCGCCGATCTTTACGCACCCCATGGGGAGGCGGTGGCCCGTGGCTGAGGTGCCGGTGCCACCCAATCACTCTCAGAGCATCGTTCCCGCTCCAGCCAGTCTCACCTGTACACGGGCATGCCCGAGCTTCTTAGGTCATCCGGCAAACGCCAATCCGTTCACCCATGGATCTAACGATCGGACGACCAGGCTCCAAGACCCCCCTCGGTCCGCTAACTGAGACGAAGGACCTGCCCGGCCCCGACAACTCAGTCCCGGTCATCATCCCCCGACGACGACGGTGGCGAGGCCCCAGACGATCATGACGACGCCGCCGATGGCCGAGATCGCCTCGCCTCTCCTGGTCATCTTCTCGGCCAGAACGAAGACGGCGAGCAAGATGACCCAGATCTGGTTCATGACGCCGAGCGCGAACAGCACGATCATCAACGCCCAGCAGCAGCGGAGGCACAGCGTTCCATGATGTACGCCCATCCGAAACGCGCCCGCCGCGCCGTTCCGCCACGAGGTCGTCAAGAAACCCATGGGGGTGCGGCAGGCTCCGAGGCTCCGGCGCTTGATCGGAGAGAATTGAAAGATCCCCGCTCCGATCAACAGCGAGCCGGCCAGACCGCCGTGGGTCGCCTCCCCCGTCCCGTCCACGAGCGCCGCCGAGAGAAGCACCCATTGGAGGGCCGTGGCCATGACGGCGAAGGCGGACCACACGACGATGTAACCGGCGACGAATATGGCGGTTGAACCACCGGTTCCCGCAACCGACCGTCGATCCATGCGGTCGTAGGTCACCACCATCGGAACGGCCGATGGCAACATCATCGCAACCATCATTACCACCCACATGGCGATCATCAGACCGGTTTGGCCCGAGGACCAGGCAGACGTCATCGGCATCGCGAAGACCGAGGACATGTCGCCCATCTGCGTTGTCACCAACCAGAGGTAGGCCCAGGAGGCTGCCGCGAGCCCGAGGAGGACGCCGGCGACCATTCCCCGGCCACGACCGGGGGCGGCGGTTGTCACGTCGATCACGATGCGTATTCGAAGGGCGAATAGAAGCCGTTCTTCTCCGCGACCTCCCACTTCATCCCGTGATCGTCATAAGAGAGGTACTCGGAGCGTGCCACCACCGCGGGGAACCCCGGCGAGATGGCCAGCGGATGTTTGTCCACCGTGATCTCGCTGTCGCCCTGACCGATCGCAGCCGCGATCGCGACATCGGCGACATCGGCGATATTCATCGAGGTTCGCTTACCCTCATTCTTGAACTCGATCGATGCCGGACCGGCGCCGAGAACCTCTCCGATGTGGGTCGCGAGGCGCGCGGGGTGGCCACCGGCTTGGCCCGAGAAGATCCCAGCTAGGGCCTGAGCCTGATCGTCGGTCGCACGGTCGTCGAGGTACAGGGCGGCGCGCCACTTCTCCTTGGCCATGTGGCCCGGCGAATGAACCGCCATAGCGACATTCAGGCCATCGAGTTCCGTGTCGTCGAACTGCCCCTTTTCGATGTGCCAGCCGACCAACGCCGTGCAATCAACTTCGGTAGGCGGGCTGAGGAACACGCATGGGCACGCCGCCTCGCAATTACATGCCTCGAAATACCGTCCTTCTACATTCCAGCTCATCTGTTCCTCTCCTTCTCCTCAATTTCATGAGAGTCGCTCTGGTGTGTGGCCGACAAGATGCCGATGTTGGAGACGCACAGTGGGGTCAGGTAAGTGAGGGCGGCTTTGATCCATACGAGCGGTGTCGCATCGCCCGCCAAGATCGAGCCCAGTTGGTTCATCGCGACGAAGATCGTTCCGACGACGAGGGCGACGGTAACCGTCCTCTTCATGTGTCGGGGGAGCGTCAACACCGCGACCATCTCGCTCCAGGTGCTCCAAGTCGCCCCTCCAGCAGAGGACATCGCCACTCCGCTCATCCTTCGGCCTCCTTTTGTGAGCCGGTATGAACGTATGAGCTCAGCGGACGGGATACATCCGGACTTGTACGGGCTTCTAGGTCACAGCCCGAACTCTTCGGCTCGACGGATCAGCTCCGACTTAGAGCCGACTCCGAGCTTGCGGTAGATGTTCACGAGGTGGGTCTCCACCGTTCGCTCGCTGACGACCAGCCGCTTCGCGATCTCGGTCGCGGTCTGACCGCGCGAAGCAAGCACGGCCACTTCTGCCTCGCGGCGGCTGAGGGCGCCCACTCCTATCTGCTGTCGCCGGCGCGGACGGCTCTTGCGACCGGTGAGGAAGATCTCTACTTCGTCAACGATGGCGTCGACATCGCCGAGCCAAGGCCGGTGATCCGTGCCGGGCAGCTCGACATAGCTAGCGCCGGGGATGCTTTCTGCCATGTACCTTGCGTGGGCGACATCGATCCATGCGTCGCCGATCCGGTGGATTATCAGCGTGCGCAGATCGATCTTCGCCAGCAAGTCTCGAACGTCGATCTCGATGTTCGAGCGGATGATGTTCTGAGCCATCTTGGGGCTCGCTGCCATCCGCAGGTATCTCGCCCACCACTTCCGGTGCCGCTCGTCGTCGGATCGGCTCGGCCGGCCGCCATCCCACCATTCGCCGGTGGCCCACCCACGTTCCATGCGGCTCAGGACTTCCTCGAGTTGCTCTCGATCGATGCCCCAGGGGTAGTCCGGGCCGGCGAGGCGTCGGGCCCACGACCCGTAGAGGATCAAGTTCTGCGCTCTCTCGGGGTGGGCATCCGCGAACACCACACCCAGAGTGCCTCCCTCCGATACGCCGAAGATCGCGGCGGCCTCGGAGTCCGCGGCATCCATCACGGCGCGGATGTCGTCCATCCGCTCCTCCATGCTGGGGGCGTCGGTCACGGGATCAGACATCCCGGTGCCTCGCTTGTCGAACAGGATCAGGCGTGAGAAAGAGGCAAGCCGGCTCAGGAAGTGGGCCAGGTTCGGCTCCTCCCAGGCAACTTCGAGATGGGAGACGAAACCCGGCACGAGCACCAGGTCCATAGGACCATTGCCGACCACTTGGTAGGCGATGCTCACGTCCCCGCTCTTCGCGTACCTGGTCTCTGGCCGCACGGCTTGCATCCCTAGACCCTATGGCGGTTAGTCCGACGAGCCCAGCTCCAGCCGAGGCGGATGGGGATCGAACCCACCCAAGAGCCGCGCAGCAGGCGGGGGAGTAGCGTCTGAACTTCGCCAGTTGTAGGTCGCTTTCTGGCAATGCTCTCACGCCCTCGCCCCCATGGTCCGGGCGCGCGAAGAGGGAGAGAGCGGGTCTTGCTTTCAGGTCACTCCACCGCATCACCCCACCACGCGCGCCAGGCCTCCCGGTCTTGCGCGAGGACCCGAATGGCGAGCAGGTTGTTCGCGCCCCGCCGGCTCCACGAGCGCATCCCCTGGCGCTTGAAGCGACGGGCGACGATGAGGTCGACGTTGTGCTCGACCACACCCGAGCCGCGCGGAGCCAACTGCGCGCTGTGTCCCGCGGCGCGCAACTGGAGATAGGTGTTAAGCGCGGCTGCGCCTTTCTCGAAGTACGCGAGCAGGTTTCGTCCCGCGTCCGAATCGACGTGGCCGGAGCGGATGTAAGCGTTGATGCTGCGCCCGAGAGCATCGAGGTTTGATTCGGCAACCCACGCCCACCAGCGCGCCGCCCGATCGGGATCCCTGGCGACTTCGGTGATGCGCTGCTTCCCGTGAAAGTGATCGAGCTGATGATGGGTGGGTCTGACCCATTCGGCGAAGATCTCCGGGCACCAGCCCGCGCCGTCGGAGATGGCGAAGATATCGGTCGCACGCGAAATCCCGACCGCTTGTTCGGCGAGCGCGTAGAAGGTCTGCCCGAAGCTGTCGGCGTCGTCGGTGGTCGCATAGCAGCCGGCGCGCTCACGCACCCAGCGGGGATGACGGGCGCTTAGAGAAGCAGGGTGTGCGCCTGTCCACCAGATGCCGAGCTTGACCTCGATGGGCCCAGCGCGTGACTGGATGAAGGTGCCGTCGAGGCGGGTGGACACGATCGCCGGTGCCTCGCCCTTAACTGCAGGCAGCTCGCCGTCTGCGAACAGCGCCTCGCGTCGCGCCCGCCAGCAAGACGTCAGCGCGTTCCCCGCGTGCTGCACCCAGCCCCACAGGCGCCGGTGATCGACCTTGCTCCCGATCATGTCCGAAAGCAACGCGGCCGCTTGCCGATAAGGGTGTGCTTGCGCCAAGAACGCCGCCTTGGCCTTGACCCACGGTGAGCACTGCTCTTTGGCAGGCAAGGAGAGCGCGTCATCGAGCGAGTGGCGATAACCACCCGGGGCCGCGCGTCTGCCAGCGCGCGAAGCGCAGCCCGCCGAAACGGGTGATGACATAGCCCCATCGCCGTCGCTGACGGGCTCCGGCGCCGCCTGCCAGGAGCCGGTCCTCGATCGCTTGGAACGCCATCTTCAGCAACTCGCGGCCAGCCGACATCAGCGCGCTGAAGATCGCCTTCTCGAGCGCGGCGAAGGAAGGGTGCTTGGGCCAGGGGACTTCGATGGTTATCGTGAGCGGTGGCACGTGGCGTCTCCTTCGTCGATTCGTCTCTTCGAAGCGACGCTGCGTGCCTGTTTTGCTGGGACTATGGATTTCGAGGCGCTGGCTCCGGGCGGACGCTACCAGGCGGGGGGCTTTGACGGCACCGGGCCGGGATGATGCACTGATGCACCGTATGCCGATGGAGCGAGCAAGCAGAGGTCCGCACCGCGGAGCTGGCGGCATCGCTGTGCCTCGCGAGGGATCTCGGTATGGGATCTGCCTTCGAGCATGGCCTCATGGCCGTCGTGCAGGACGGGTGGAAGGTCACCGAGGTCGCCCACCGTCTCGGGGTTTCGCGACAAAGGGTCCACTAGTGGATCGCACGCTACCGGGGGCGTTCCTTCCGACGGGGTCGGGATCAGGAGACCGCGAGGTGTAAACGATCGATAGCGGGGCCGCGTAAACCATCACCCGGAACACCTGTAAACGATCAGGCAGAGCCGCGTAAATGATCAGGTGACGCCGGAGTGTCAAGCCTCACCCGGAGCAGGACAAATAGAAGTAGTGGGTCGCCAGGGAATCGAACCCTGAACCTACGGATTAAGAGTCCGCTCCCTGAGTGTTGTCAACGGTTCTCAAGGACCTCCGAGATCGTGCATTGGTCCAGGTTAACGCCATGATTTCGTTTCGTAAGACTTGCCCTCGCTTCTCATCGTTTTGCGTCGCGCGCGTGTCGAAATCGTGTCGCGCGTTCAGGTGGTCATCGAGCGGTTTCGTCGCGGGCCCTCCATTCTGAGAGATTGACGACTGGTGATGCGGGCGACCCGTGCTCCGAACTCGAAGGTGCATCCAACTCGCCCGCTAAACGACTCGCGCCCCAGATGCCCAATGGCGACATCCTCACTGCTCCATGGGCCGCGCCGGTCCACGTCGCCGCGCATCCCAACAGCTCTAAGGGAAGGAAGAATCCGCGGAGAATTGCCGACGACATGGATGACTGCTGCCACCTCATCTGGTCGTCGGAGAGATCGTCGGTGACCCACCGCTCTTCCACGAGACCCCACGTGACTTGGGCGAGGGGAAGTACTGCAACGCCCCTGGAG
>JBOGWW010000101.1:0-7308 GCA_050693655.1 Actinomycetota bacterium
GTGGGAGGGAAGCAAAAAGGGACATCATGAGAAGTCGCTATAGCAGATGGGATAACTCGCAGAGCCCGCTCGACGACGAAGTCGACGTCCGGGAGGTGCTCGAGGAGATGTCCGAGGAGCTCCTTTCCGGTTACGGCGGCCGCTGGTCGCTCCGAGAGCTGCACCGGCGCGGCATGCAGGGCCGCAGCGGGTTGGATGCGATGCTCGGGCGGCTTCGAAGAGCGCGCCGCGAGTGGGCGGAGCGCAGCAACCTGGCGGCTCCCCTCCAGCAGTTGCGCGAGGAGCTCGATGCGATCGTGGGGATCGAACGAGCGTCGCTGTCCGAACAGCAAGGTGACGAGGCGCAGCTAAAGCAAATGCAGCTGGACGCACTTCCCCGGCACCCCGCGGGGATGATGCGTGAGCTGGACGGTTACGACTTCCATTCGGGCGAAGCCAAGGCGCGGTACGACGCGCTCGTGGAGAAGCTGCGGCAGGAGGTGCTCGACAGCTACTTCAAGTCGCTCATGGGATCGATGCAGAGCGTGACCGCGGAGGACATCGCGCGCATCAAAGACATGATGGCGGAGCTGAACGAGATGATCGCGGCCCGCAACCGCGGGGAGGACGTGGACTTCGACGGTTTCATGTCGCGCTACGGCGACATGTTCCCCGAAAACCCGCGCGATCTCGACGAACTGCTTGAGGCGCTGGCGAGTCGCATGGCCGCGATGAGCCGCCTCATGGCGAGCCTCAGCCCTCAACAGCGCGCCGAGTTGCAAGAGCTCGCGGAGTCGGTGCTCGGTGACCTGGACCTTGCGTGGGAGATGGATCAGCTGAACCAGAATCTGCGCGAGCTGCTGCCGAATCTTCCGTGGGACGAGGTCAGCCCGAACATGGGCGACCAGGAGATGCCCATGAGTGGTGCGGTGGACGCCATCGAGCGAGTCAGCGAGATGGAAGAGCTCGAGCAGACCATGTCGGGTGACTACGCCGGGGCCACGCTCGAGGATATCGACGAGGACCAGCTACGCCGGGCGCTCGACGAGGACGCGGTGCAGGACCTCCAGTGGCTGAAGAAGGTCGAACGGGCCCTCGAGGACGCCGGTGTCGTCAACCGCACGAAGGGCAGGCTCGAGCTGACCGCCCGGGGGGCCCGCATGATCGGCGAGCGTTCGCTGACCCGCGTCCTCGAACGCATCCGGCGAGAGCCGTCGCACCGCGCCAGAGGGGGCCAGGCCGAACCCACCGGCCAGACCCGGCAGTGGACCTTCGGAGATACCGATCCGATCTCGGTCGAGCGCACGGTCTACAACTCCGTCCTGCGGTCGGGCCCGGGCCGGTCCCTGAAGCTGTCGCCCGGCGACTTCGAGGTCATCGAGACCGAGTCGCGCCCGCGCACCGCAACCGCGCTGCTGCTCGATCTCTCCTTCTCCATGCCCCTGCGGGGGCACTGGGTGCCGGCGAAGCGCATGGCGCTGGCCTTGCATGCGCTCATCGTCGGCAAGTATCCGCAGGACAGTCTCTATCTCATCGGTTTCTCCGACTACGCTCGCCGCATGGATGCGCCGGATCTGGCATCGGCGGGCTGGGAGGACGTCCACGGGACCAACATGGAGCACGCCTTCATGCTCGCCTCCCGGGTGCTGGCCGAGGACCCTCGCTCTAACAAGCAGGTCAACATGGTCACCGACGGGGAGCCGACCGCCCCTCTCGAAGAGGGTTACGCGCTCTTCAACTGGCCCCCCATTCCCGAGACGATCTCCAAGACGCTTCGTCAAGCGATGCGCCTTGCCCGCTCGAACATCTCGATCAACGTGTTCATGCTCGACACCTCACCCGGCCTGGAGGAGTTCATGGCGCGACTGTCCTCGCTCACGGGCGGAGAGATCTTCCGCGCCGACAGCACCGAGATCGACCAGACGGTGATCGGAAGTTATCTCAGAGAACGCCGCAGGCGAGCTTCCTGAGACGCGGGATCGGTACCCTCACTCAGGGTTCGCTTTCGTCGCGCCCCACCAGCGCCTCCAATACCCTGCGCCCGCACCACCTCAGTCCGAGGGCCGCGGCCGCCCCCACGATCGCCGCCAGGCCCGCGACGAGGGCTCCGCTCCGGAGCGTCCCCGCAGCCACGAGGGCGAGCACCACGAGCACCGTCTGAATTCGCAACTGTAGGGAGGCCGAGGGCTGGACCAGTCCCTCTGCTACGCCGGTGGCGAGGCCGGCGAGCCCCGCGATCAGGCTCACCGCGAGCAGGGGGCCGGCCACGCCCTGGTCGACGGGCTCACCTCGCAGGGCAACGATGAGGATGACGAGGAGGGCCCCGGCCAGGGCGATACCCGGGGGCCACCAGGGCCGGTACCTGCGTAGCGTGCGCGCGATGCCCATCGCCCCAGTGTGCGCCTCCCCCCAAGCCCGCACACGCGACCGGCGAGCTTCGAACACCTTTTCTATCTCACGTCCGCTGAGCGGGCGCCAAGTGTCAAAGGGTCGGATTCGGTGCTCAGAACAGTGGTTGGATCCCGAGGGCCCGTCCCACGAGTTCCAGGACGTAGGCCTCGTCCGTCGTCAGGTCCTCCCACGTCAGCCTCAGCACTCGCTTGCCACGGAGGATGAGCTCGTTGTCGTAGCGCTTGTCGCGTTTCTGCTCCATTCGACCCGCGTGGAACTTGCGTCCATCGATCTCGATGATGAGATTCTGATTTGGGTAATAGAAATCAACTCGACCGCCGTGAATGCCGTCTCGGGGGGCTTGTCGAATGCCCAGTGGATGGTTCCCCTTACGCATTACGCGGGCGAACAGGCTCTCGGCTTCGCTCTCCGAGAGGGCTTCGTCGCTTCCTCTTACGTTCAGCAGCCTTTGGAGGGTACGACTTCCTCTAATCGATCGTGAGGCCGCATCCTTCGCGTAATCGCAGAGCCGCTCGTAACTAACACGGCCCATCCTGAGGGCCGCATCCAGAGCCTGCTCGCCCAGACACTCAGGCTGCGAGGCACACAGATCGACCAGCGTCCGGTAGATGCTCGCGCAGGGAATGCCTCGGACATTCACCCTTTCATCGGCCCAAAGGCTGCAACGATGCACAACGATGCCGGACCTCCCCGCAGATGACCTCGAAGTAGTGATCTCGACGGCGGCGACCGTGCGAGGCAGTACCTCTTGGAGATGGGCGCTGGTGATGTGCGAGACCACAGCGGGCTCACCGGCCCACAGAACTGCGCCGAGTGGGCGCTGCTCCCAGCACCTCGGTGCCGAGGTAACCCGCCAAACGCCCGGCATGAACCGAGTGAGCTCCCCTCTGCGCGCGGCGCGATGAACGCCCGAGGACGAATAGCCGATTTCTAATAGCTGGGTCCGGGTTACTAGACCAAACTGCCTTCGGCTGAGATTTGCGAGCAGCTGCGGCTTCGTTGCCATCTCTCCGAGAATCGACGCGCCCTCGATTTCGTCTGTGACTCACGTCACACCCCCTTTGCCATCTGAGTGCCGCCGAGCAGGCGCCAGTTGGCAAAACCCGCTCGGGAGCGGGGGCCTCGGGGTGGGCTAGGCTCGCTGCGAGCCTGGAGGTCGACCTCGGGGGGTTGGTGTGGCAAGAGATGCGCGCTTCAAGTGGCCGGTGCTGCGGCAGCTTCGGACGCGCGACCTGGAGGCCTCCTCCGACAATGCCCTGAGTGAAGAGACCCGGCAACTCGCCCCCCGGACGACGCGCGCGGACGAGGTCGTCAAATCCGTCTGCCCCTACTGCGCGGTCGGGTGTGGGCAGAACGTCTACGTCGACGAGGGCGTCATCACGAACATCGAGGGGGATCCCGACTCCCCCATCTCACGGGGACGCCTTTGCCCCAAGGGCGCCGCCACCTACGAGCTCGTCACGGGCCGCCACCGGCAGGACAAGGTGCTCTACCGCAGGCCCTACGGGACGAGCTGGGAGGCCATCCCGCTCGAACGCGCCATGGACATGGTGGCGGAGCGCGTGAAGGCGGCGCGCGAGGACACCTGGGAGGACGCCACCAAGGACGGCCGGCCCCTGCGGCGCACGATGAGCTTCGCCCACCTCGGTGGAGCGACCCTCGACAACGAGGAGAACTACCTCATCAAGAAACTGTTCACGGCCCTGGGCGCGGTGCAGATCGAGAACCAGGCGCGCATATGACACTCCTCCACCGTTCCCGGTCTGGGGACTTCGTTCGGTAGGGGCGGGGCGACCACCTTCCAGCAGGACTTGGCGAACTCGGATTGCATCGTCATCGAGGGGTCGAACATGGCCGAATGCCACCCGGTGGGCTTTCAATGGGTGATGGAGGCGAAACGGCGCGGTGCGAAGATCATCCACGTCGACCCCAGGTTCACGCGCACCTCCGCCGTCTCCGACCTTCACGTGCCCCTCCGCGCGGGAACCGACATCGCCTTTCTCGGCGGAATCATCAACTACGTCATCTCCAACGAGCTGTACTTCCGGGATTACGTCGTCAACTACACGAATGCAGGTTCGATCGTCGACGACGAGTTCCGCGACACCGAGGACCTCGACGGGATCTTCTCCGGATGGGACGGAGAGTCGCATTCGTACGACAACTCCTCCTGGCAGTTCAAGGGGCGCGACGACACGCTCGAGGACCCGCGCTGCGTATTACGCATCCTCGAAAGGCACTTCAGCCGCTACACCCCCGAGGTGGTCGAGAACATCTGCGGGGTCGAGCGCGACCTCTTTCTCGAGGTGGCGAAGACACTCACGAGCAACTCGGGCCGCGACCGTACGAGCGCATTCTGCTATGCGGTGGGCTGGACGCAACACTCGGTCGGAGTCCAGTACATCCGAACCGCGTCGATCCTCCAACTGCTGCTGGGAAACATCGGGCGGCCGGGAGGCGGGATCCTTGCGCTGCGCGGCCATGCCTCCATCCAGGGATCCACCGACGTGCCCACCTTGTACAACCTGCTGCCCGGATATTTGCCGATGCCGGATTCGGATGCCGACGCAACGCTCGCGGACTACGTCAAAGACAACGCCGCGCAATCGGGCTGGTGGGGCGAGTTCCCCAAGTACATAGTGAGCCTGCTAAAGGCCTACTTCGGGAAGCGGGCTACGGCCGCCAACGACTTCTGCTTCGACTACCTGCCGCGCCTCACCGGCGACCACAGTCACATGACAACGGTCTCGGAGATGGCCGACGGAAAGCTCAAGGGCTACTTCGTAATGGGGGAAAACCCCGCGGTCGGTTCGATGAACGGCGGGCTGCAACGCAAGGGAATGCGCGCGCTCGAATGGCTAGTGGTGCGCGACTTCCACCTGATCGAAACCGCGGAGTTCTGGAGGAGTTCACCGGAGATAGAACGCGGCGAAGTCAAGCCCACCGACATCGCGACCGAGGTCTTCTTCTTCCCGGCGGCTTCCCACGCCGAGAAGGACGGCACCTTCACGAACACCCAGCGCCTGCTGCAGTGGCACCACAAGGCGGTGGAACCACCCGGAGATGCGCGCAGCGAACTGCACTTCATGTATCACCTTGGGCTCAGGCTCAAGGAGCTGTACAAGAGCTCGCGCAGGAAGCGCGATCACCCCATCAAACACCTGACGTGGGGATATCCCACCGGGGGCGACCACGACGAGCCCGATGCCGCTGCGGTACTCAAGGAGATCAACGGCTTCAGCAGCGAGAGCGGTGAACCGGTGTCGGGATTCACCGAGCTTGCGGACGACGGAAGCACCGCATGTGGATGCTGGATCTACTCGGGCTCCTACGCCGGCGGCGTGAATCAGACGGCCCGTCGCAAGCCGGGCCGGGAGCAGAGCTGGGTGGCCCCCGAGTGGGGTTGGTCCTGGCCGTCGAACCGTCGCCTGATGTACAACCGCGCCTCCGCGGACCCCGACGGAGCGCCCTGGTCCGAGCGCAAGCGCTACGTGTGGTGGGATTCCGACGAGAAGCGCTGGACCGGTGAGGACGTGCCCGACTTCATCGCCGACCGGCCCCCCTCCTACCGGCCCGGCAAGAGCGCGCGCGGCAAGGACACCGTCGCCGGCGACGACCCCTTCATCATGTTGCCCGACGGCAGAGGATCCATATTCGTTCCAACCGGACTCAAGGATGGTCCGCTGCCTACTCACTACGAGCCGGAGGAGTCCGTCGTCCCCAACCTGCTCTACGGGCAAAATTGCAACCCCGCGCGCATGGAATTCAAACGAAGCGACAACCCGTATCACAGGGCCTTCGACGATGAACGCTTCCCCTACGTGGTCACGACCTACCGCCTGACCGAGCACCACACCGCGGGCGGCATGTCGCGCTGGGTCGGATGGTTGAGCGAGTTGCAACCGGAGATGTTCTGCGAGGTGAGCTCGCAGTTGGCCAGAGAGCGCGAGCTCGTAAACGGAGGTTGGGCCACGATCACTACGGCCCGCGCTCAGATCGAGGCGCGCGTGCTGGTCACGGATCGCATCAAGCCTCTGCGACTGGGACGCCGGAAGGTGCACCAGATAGGACTCCCCTATCACTGGGGGGACAGGGGGCTGGTCACGGGAGACGCGGCGAACGAGCTCATCAGTTTCGTGGCCGATCCCAACGTCTCCATTCAGGAGTCGAAGGCACTCACGGCGAACATCGCCCCCGGCCGGCGCAACCGAACGGCCCCTCCCCCTCAGCTCCCGTCTGAGGACACCGATGAACGCGACCTGGAGAGCGTCGAGCAGAGACACCACCTTGACCACGAAGCGCGCACCGGCGAACAGCACGAGGGTGGGACCCATTGATGATTTCGGGAGACGGGCACCGCTGATGGCCACCGGTTTCTTCACCGACACGACGGTCTGTATCGGATGCAAAGCGTGCGAGGTGGCGTGCAAGCAGTGGAACCAGCTTCCGGATGACGGATTCTCATTCACCGGCATGAGTTACGACAACACCGGTGATCTGGGAGCGTCCACCTGGCGTCACGTGGCGTTCATCGAACGCCCCGTTCCGTTGTCCGGCCAGACGACGGGCCTCGGTGATCTCTCGTGGCTGATGATGTCCGACGTCTGCAAGCACTGCGTCAAGGCCGGTTGTCTCGAAGCCTGCCCCACCGGCTCGATCGTGCGCACCGAATTCGATTCGGTGTTCGTGCAGCCCGATATCTGCAATGGCTGCGGCTACTGCGTGACGGCCTGCCCCTTCGGGGTCATAGACCGGAGAGAGGACGACGGGCGAGCGTGGAAGTGCACGCTCTGTTACGACCGCCAGCGCGAGGGCATGACGCCGGCCTGCGCCCAGGCTTGTCCGACCGAGTCGATCATGTTCGGCGAGCTCGATGACCTGAAACAACGTGCGCGCGCCCGAGTAGATGAGTTGCAC
>JBOGWW010000102.1:0-4733 GCA_050693655.1 Actinomycetota bacterium
GCATCGCGCCAGTCCCGCTCCCAGTCGGCGCTCATATCCACGACGTAGTCGGGCACCCACTTGAGGATCCGGGTCTCGAGATCGGCCGAGCCCTTGTCCCAGTAGGCGAAGCCCCGCTGCTGCTCACCCCAGCCCGGAGTCATCATCCCGGAGACCATCCACCCGTCCAGCGCCTGGGGAGGGTACGTCAGCGGCACGTTGTAGATGCCCGCGCGCAGCCCCTGAGCACGGGCCATCTCCCAGATGGTGGGGGACTCGATCCTTCCCGAGTGCACCAGCTCGCGCCGTTCGTATTGCGCGTGGCCTTCGATGAATCCGTAGATTCCGTGCCGCCCGGGGTTCACCCCCGTGATCGCGGAGGTCCATGCCGGAGGTGTGTAGGTGGGCACCGTCGAGGCCAGCACGCCCCAGGCTCCCTGCTCCCTCAGTGACGCCAGGCGCGGCATTTGCCCGTTGTCGATCAGAGGTTCGAGGACGCGCCAGGCGACGCCGTCCAAGCCGATTACTACGGACCGCTGACCCATCGGCTCACCCTAACGGGGCGCGTCGCCGAATCGGGAGGGGCACGATCTTCCGGGGATGGGTGCCCAGCGATCGATAGATTCGCTTGCGCGTCGCGTATCTTCGCAGTTCGAGCCCGCGTCCCTCGACGATCCTTTCCCACCGGTCCAGGATCCGGCCGACTCTGTTTCCCCTGGCCGTTCCCCTCAACGGGACATCGACGCCGCCCAACCATGCCGCCGCGCGCTCGTTGATTGCCCCCAGCGGGAAGTCGGTTCGGCCCACGTCGAAGGCCTCCTGGGTGATCTCCCTGGTTGAGAGCCGCCAGCCGACTTCGGTCGGGTCGATACACAGCCGAATCGCATCGAGAGAGAAACACACGGGTTCTTCCTCGAGTGCTGGTGCCCGCTCGACCAGCGCGCCCTGAAGCTCGTTGAACGTCAATCCGCCTACGTCCCATCCGTCCACGGTGACACCGTGGTGCACTCGTCCGGCGCTGATCCCGAACTCGAGGATGAGGAAGAAGCCGATACTCCCGACGACCGCAACGGCTATCAGGGCGAGCTTCGCCGAGGTGGTCAGGTTGTTCATCGCGCATTGATGCTTCGGGAGAGCATCGACCGCAGTCGCCTCCCTCGATCCTTGATACCCCACGCGGCAACGAAAAAGAGCGCTTCGACCACGATCCGGAGGTGCATCTTCGACTGGCCCGCGATCCGCTCGACGAAGGTGATCGGGATCTCGATGATCCGGCCACCCGCGTGGCGCACCCTGCGGGTCATTTCGATCTGAAAGCTGTAGCCTTCCGAACGTATTCCCTCGAGGTCGATCCGGCGAAGGATCGAGTCCCGGTAGGCTCGAAAACCGGCGGTGGAGTCCCCGACCGGCAGACTCAGGGTCAGGCGGGCGTAGACATTGGCGTAGTAGGACAGTCGCCGGCGAAGGGGGCCCCAGTTCTCAACCGCACCCCCCGGCACGTAGCGCGATCCGATTGCGAGATCCGCTTCGTCCAGAGCCTGCAGAAGACGGACGACGTCCGCGGGGTCGTGACTGAGGTCTGCGTCCATCTCGACCACGGCCGCATAGCCCCGTTGGAGCGCCCACTTGAATCCGGTTACGTAGGCGGTGCCGAGCCCGAGCTTTTCCCCGCGTTCGATGAGCTGGATGGCCGGGAAGTCGTCTGAGAGTTTCTTGACCAGCTCGGCGGTGCCGTCCGGAGACCCGTCATCGATGACGAGCAGGTCGACCCGGCTGGGGGCCGCGTCGAACAGCCGGCGAACCACCTCTTCGATGTTTTCGCGCTCGTTGTAGGTGGGAACGACGACAAGGGCCGTTGTTTCCGACGGCTTTCCTTCCGACATCGGTTCACCCTATCCAATCGACTTTGGCACCCCGGAGGTACCGGCGGCTAAGGGCGTATGGCGTTTTCGTCGAGAAGGCGGTGATCGAAGGCCTCGGCATGCAGCGCGTTGAGCTCCGAGCTGTCGAAGTCGCCGCGCCACTCGAAGGTGATGGTCATGGGATCGAGCCTACAGAACCAAATCCGGGCCCCGAAGGACCGAAGTGCCCCCGCACCACGATCGTTGGACGGCTTTTCGTTCGCATCGGCAACCAAAGCCAGGAACGTGTTCGTGGCGAACCTAACGCCGTCAATCGTCTCGGAACCAAACTAAACGCTGGATCTCGATGGAGGATCAATGAGAGCGAGCCTCGTAAAGCCGCCGCGAGAACGACTTCCTCCTGTTGCTGCCCGTTGTGGGTTTCATGCACGTGGCACCCCAGCCGCCCCTGGTTTTACATGTAGGACGGAGCACTTAGACTTCGCACCCGATGGCACTCGAAGCTCCACCACCGGACATCCTCACAGCCCAAACGTCGTCAAGGACCAGCACGCTTATTTCGGTTGCGCTCCTGGTACTCAGTGTTGGCTTCGCAACCGCAGGGCAGCTCATGCTGAAGGCGGCCATGAATGAGGTCGGACGCATCGGTACGGTCCAGGTGACCGAAGCCGGTCAGACCGTGTTGCGCGCGGCCAAGGAACCGAAGCTATGGCTCGGCCTCGCGCTCTTTGGCATCTCCTCGATGTTCTGGTTGGTGGTGCTTTCGCGCGTCGATCTCTCACTCGCCTATCCGATGGTGGGACTCTCCTACGTCGTCATCGTGATGTTCGCTGCTCTCTTGCTGCGCGAGAACGTCCCGCCTCTTCGCTGGTTGGGAGTCGTGATCATCGCGCTCGGCATCGCGCTCGTCGGATTGTCATCCAAGTCGGTCACCGGCACTTAGAGCCCTTTCTTCTGGGTTGATGCCGGGCCACCGACGGTGCGCGGTGCCAGACAACGCCGGCACTGAAAACATCGACGAGGTGGCCTCTAGCCTCGGCTACAGGCCGATCGCCTGAGTTCGGCCGGTGTCATCGCAGTGAGATAGATACGCTCGTTCAGTCGCTCTTGGAATCGCTCTGGAAGGTTCTCCAGGTCGGTCGCATTCTCGTGGAGTCGGTAGTTGCGGATGAAGGCAGCGATCTGCCTGGGTGTGACCTGGTTCGCCCTCATGACCGCGGAGTCGAGGAAGAACTGATACCCCCGGGTCGAGGCGATCAGGCTCTCGTTCGGTCTCTTCGAATTGAAGCGTTCGTCGATGTCGTCTCTGATCTCGCTCATTACGATCGGCCAGCCGCCGGTCACTTCGGCATAGGGCGTCATGCCGTGGTCCGCGGTGAGGGCCAGCACATATCCATCCCTGCCGACGAGCTCGTTCAACCCGTGGACGATGAGCTTCAGCTGCCGGTCCAGTTCTTCGATGTTCGCGCGCACCTCCGGCTCGACAAGGTTGTAGATATGACCCGCAAGATCGACGGACTTGTAGTTGGTGAAGAAGAGATCGGGAACCTCGTCCGCGCCGAAGCCCTCGGTTTCCAACAGCCGAAAGAGCCTTTGCGTTTGTTGGATGGACCATGCCGGGGTCTTGTGCAGCGAGGGGGCTGCGCGCAAGGGATGGCCCAGCCATAGCCCGTCGGCCTCGCCGTCGCGACGGTCGACCTCTTCGATTGCCTCGGCCACTACCTCGAAGTCCTGCATGTACGCGGGGAGTGTGTAGTACTCGGTGTTCGACCAGGACGCGAGCGCCTCGCGGGAGTCTAGGATCGCGATGTCTCGGTCGCCGCCCTCGATGTACGAGCCGTGCCCAATCATTCCCAGGTGCCAGGCATCGCGTGCCAGAGTACCGATCAGGGGGACGTTGCCGTTGGCGCGATCCCACAGGTCCGCCAGCGTTTCGACTCGGAGGTTGGCCGGCGAGTCGTCCTCCCAGGGGTCCACCAACTCGCCCCCGATCCTCACCCTACCGTCGGTGAGTCCGTGCTTGCGCGGAAAATCACCGGTTCCCAGCGTTGCATGGACGGCCGGCGTGATTGAAGGAGAGGAGCCGACGGTTGCGTTGGTGAAGCTCGCTCCTTTCTTCATGAGCGACCGCAGGTAGGGCCAGGAATCGGGCCACCGCTCGAGCGCGTTGTCCCCCGCTCCATCCCACACCACCGTGAGGATCAGTTTTGGAGCTCCGGTGCGCTCATCGGGAGCGAGCAACGCCTCGTCCCGCGAGCGTCCATCGCGCGCGCCGAGGTCGTGGAAGTCGAGGAGTTCGGCGTAGGTGGGAGCGACGTCGGCCAGCGTGACGTCTGCGTCGGAGGTAAAGCCGCCCTTTATGAAACCCGGTCCGTACAGTACGAGGGGAACGTTCTGAGTGTAGGGCCAGGGGGTCGAGTGACGGGTGGTGAACTGATTGGGCGCCCTTTCCACCGCGAGGATGTCACCCGAGCGCTTCGGAAAGAAGCCGCGACGAACCCGTTGGAGTATCCGGGATGAGGTGCCGCTGCAGGCCTTGGGGGGTGGCTCCTTATGCTGTGTAACCACTCCCTCACCCTGCACGCCTCCATTTTCGTCGGGCTCAGCGAGCGCGATGACAAGGCCGATCGTTACCAGTCCAAGCACGGCGAGCAAGGATGCGAATATCCAACGCCTGTGCCGGCGAAGTTGCCTATTTCTGACGCTCCGTCGTCTTTCCGTTTTGACCACGCGCCCCGTCGACTCGTCCCTGCGGAACCCTCGCGAGCTCTTCGGGGAATCGATGCCCCCGACGCCGTAGGCTAACGCGCGGTTAGTTTCGCCCGTTCCAGGTATACGTCAGGTTGGTTCACTGTCGCTTTGGGCTAGGAAAGGCAGGCACAACATGGCGAC
>JBOGWW010000103.1:0-6806 GCA_050693655.1 Actinomycetota bacterium
GAACACGGGAACACGCTGGGGAGGTGCCATCAAGGCGGGACTGTTTCTGCGCAACTTCGTCGCCAAGGGGGTACCTTGGGCGCACCTGGACATCGCGGGTCCGGCCCGGAACGACAGTGGTTACGACGAGGTCCCCAAGGGCGGATCGGGAGTCGCGACGCGAACGTTGATTGCGTGGGTTGAAGGGAGAGCGAGCTGAGCAAGGCTCACGACCGGCCGGGACCCGGCGCGGAAGGACAACCTCCGGACAACGTCGTGCCCCTGGGCGTGGAAGCCTCCGCCGACCAAGAAACTCCTCGGAACCCATCCAAGCCCCTTGGTCGCCTCCACGGAGTGGCCGTCGTGGGGATGGCTGTGTTCGCGCTGGCGGGCATCGCGGCGATGCTTGCGTTCATCACGATCTCTTGGCCGGACGATACGGGCCGCTACGTGCTGGTGGTCTTCACCGGATCGATAATCGGTTTCATGGCCAGCGCCTCCATCGCAGTGTTCTCCGCTGCTCGTGACACCTACCCGCGGCGTGAAAGAAAGTCGAAGCCGGAGTGAGTCACCTAGACTGACGCCATGGAGATCGACGGACACCCGACACAGGATCTGATCGAAGAACTCGAGCGGCGCGGTGCGATGAGGGTTGGCGGAACCAGCGCGGGGCCGAGTCCCGATACTCTGCGATTCGTTCTGGAGCGGGTAGGTGACGTCACCGGGTTCTGGATGTTCGTCCCACCGCAGACTTTCCTGACCGGGGTCGATGAGATTCCACCACCCGGGTGAACGTCACAACAGAGGCTTTTCGAAGCACGCTTCGCCTGTCCTCCTACAGAAGGTTCAATCGACGACCTGCAGCTGAGTACCCCGCGACACCTCATCGGGCAAGGAGCCGGATGAGAGTTCGATGACGTAGCGGGAGCCCAGAACAAATTTGCTCAAGCGTCGTCGCTTCATGCTTCGCGCCACATGGCGCACCTTCCAATCACGTCCGACGAAGACGACGTCGATGGGATAGCCCATCCGGAAGGTGTGGACCTGGGAAGCCGGTTCGATGACCAGCGCCTGACCCACGGCCAGTGGAGGGGCGCCAATGAGACCCTTGGAGCGTTCGGCGAATGTTCTCGCCCAGCGCACGTCGTGAGCGATTATCCTGCCGGACGACTGGACAACAATCTGCTCGGGCATGGGATAAGACTACGCGGAAGCAGAAGGGAGCAAGCTGTGCAGAAGTGGGAGTACGTAACGGTTCCGCTGATCTCGCACGCGCTTCAAGAAATTCTCAACCAGTGGGGCGAGGAGGGATGGGAGCTGGTGCAGGTACTCGAGAGCCAGCAACTCGGCATGACGGCGTTCCTGAAGAGACCCGCCCAGAGCGATGGAGGCTAGAGGGCGCCCCTAGTCCCGCTGCCAGAGACCGGAGCGGCCCCCGGACTTCCGTAGCAGACGCACGCCCGTGATCTCCACGGCCCTCTCGGTTCCTTTGACCATGTCGTAGATGGTCAGGGCCGCAACGCCGACCGCGCTCAATGCCTCCATCTCGACGCCGGTGCGCTCGGAGGTACGAACGAGCGCCTTGATCTCGACCCCTTCGTCCGTTCGATCGAACGTCACCTCGACCGCGCCGATGGCTATCGGGTGGCATAGAGGAATCAAATCCGAGGTCTTCTTCGCGGCCATGATGCCCGCGACGCGGGCGACCTCCAGCGCATCCCCTTTGTGCAGACGTCGCTCGAAAACCAGGTCGGCCGTGCTCGCACTCATGCGCACCAAACCCGCCGCCAGCGCCTCGCGCGCGGTCACCTCCTTGGCCGTGACGTCCACCATTCGAGCTTCCGTTTCGGGATGCCGTTCGGTCACGGCAATCTCCAGACCTCGACCGTGACCGGCTGGCCCTCGGCCAGCTTGGACTGCTCCCTACCGAAGCTCGCGACTCCGTGGCAGTCGATCAGGCTCGACTGAATATGACTGCCCTGGGGGCCCGTGGGGGTCGCGAACCACTCGCCCTCACGGCTGGTGAGCCGCACGCGCACGAAATGAAGCCGCCCCGGCCGCTTGGTGATCGACTCGGTCAGCGTCGCCCGGAGTGTGGGGCGGAGCAACGAACGGCAGCCGCGCATCCTCCGGATTGCAGGGCGCACGAACTGCTCGAAACCGACGTGCACCGATACCGGATTTCCGGGCAGTCCCAGAAAAGGCACCTCCTTGATCGAGCCGAGCACCACCGGTTTCCCCGGCTGCATCGCAACGCGCCACAGCTCGATCCGGCCCAACTCCTCGACCACGTTCTTTACGAAGTCGTACCTGCCGACCGCCACCCCCCCGGAAGAGATAACGAGATCCGCGGCTTCCGCTGCACGAGTGAAGGCGTCGACGACGGCGTCGCGTTTGTCGGGGACACGTTCCGAGAAGATCGGACGAGCGCCGGCCTGCTCGAGCAAGGCCAGCAGGGCGAGTTGATTGGAATCGCGAATCTGACCGGGACCCGGCTCTTTTTCGGGGTCTACGAGTTCGTCGCCGGTTATCAACAGAGCCACGCGTGGACCTCGCCTGACTTCCACGGGAGTAACGCCCATGGATCCCAGGAGCGCGAGCTCACCGGGGCCGAGCTCGAGCCCCTCCGGGACGAGCACTTCTCCCGCGGCCAGGTCGTCGCCCGCGGGGCGCACGTGCTGCCGCTTCTCCACGGCCGCTCTGACGGAGACGATCCCCTCGCGCTCCTCGGTCAGCTCGACCACGACGACCCCGTCGGCCCCGGGCGGGAGAGGAGCTCCCGTCATGATGCGGGCAGCGGTACCGGGTTCCACAACGACCTCGTCGGTTCCCCCGGCCCGGACTTCGCCCACGACCTTCAGCTCGACCGGGGCCGCCTCCGTTGCACCCCCGGTGTCGGCGGCAACAACCGCATAGCCGTCCATCGCCGAGTTGTCAAAGCGAGGCAACGGATGCGGCGCGCGGATCTCGGTGGCGGAGACGAGCCCAAGAGCAGCGCGCAGGGCCACCGCCTCGATTGCAACCGGCTCGACCGACTCGAGCACCCGGGCACGAGCATCATCGACACTCAGCAGATTCGCAAAGCTCATTTCGGCCACTACCCCCGGCTCACGACCTCGTTGAGATATTCCTTCAAAGGCTTGGCAAGGTCGTCCCGCCGCAGGGCGAGCTCGATCGTCGCCTTCAGGTAATCGAGCTTCTTGCCCACGTCGTAGATCGGTCCCTCGTGCACGTACGCGTAAACGGACTGCTCCTGCGCAAGCAGATTGATGGCGTCC
Organism: Actinomycetota bacterium; assembly: GCA_050693655.1. Lineage (GTDB taxonomy): Bacteria > Actinomycetota > CADDZG01 > CADDZG01 > WHSQ01 > WHSV01. The sequence continues at coordinate 3,258 of JBOGWW010000103.1, forward strand.
GTCAGCTGGATCTCGCCGCCTACGCCCGCCGAAGTCTCGTCGATGGCGTCGAAGATGTCCGGACTGAACACGTAGTGTCCGACCGACCCGAGATCCGAAGGTGCTTCCTCGGCCGGCGGCTTCTCGATCATGCCCTTCATCTTCACCAGGTCCTCGGCCTCCCACCCCGCGGGATCGACCACCCCGTAGGAGGAGATCTCCTCCAGGGGCATCCGTTGCACCGCGACCACGCTCGAGTCCGTTTTTTCGTAGCACTCGATCATGCGCTCGAGGAAGGGTTTCTCTCCCTCGATGCGCTCGGGCACGATCTCGTCACCGACCATCACGACGAAGGGCTCGCCGCCGACGTGTGCACGGGCGACCGACACCGCATGCCCGAAGCCGAGGGGTTCCTTCTGGCGCACGAAATGAATCTCACCCATTTCGCCGATTGCGCGGACCTCGGCCAACTCCTCGAGCTTCCCCGCGGCCTCGAGATGGTGTTCGAGCTCCAGGGAGCGGTCGAAGTGGTCCTCGATGGCCCCCTTCCCGCGGCTCGTTACCACGAGGATGTCCTCGATGCCCACCCTCACGGCATCTTCGACGACGTACTGGATCCCCGGTTTGTCGATCACCGGCAGCATCTCTTTGGGTTGCGCCTTCGTCGCCGGAAGAAAACGGGTCCCGAGTCCGGCCGCGGGGATGACGGCTTTACGAACGGTCAACGATCTCTCCTCTTTGTAGTGACTGAGGTGCCTCCCCACCGGCGGCATTGGGGGGCCGACGAAACACTAAGTGGCCAAATGTAGGCCGGGAGCGGGCCTCTTCGCCACACGGACTCGATCGCGGCCCTCTTCCTTGGCGCGATAGAGCGCCTGGTCGGCGGCCTCGATCAACGACTGGTACCCGTTTCCGTGAAGGGGATAGCAGGCGACCCCGATCGACACGGTGAGGGCCACGGGCTGCTCGCCCACGGAGGTGAAGGGCTCGTTCGAGATCGTCTGGCGGATCTTCTCGGCGGTGGTGCGCGCGCCGGAGATATCGGTCTCCGCCAAGAGGCAAACGAACTCCTCTCCGCCGTAACGAACGAAGGTGTCGATCTCGCGCAACGCAGCTCCGACTCGTTGGGCGAACTCGATCAGGATGGCGTCGCCCCTCTGATGCCCGAAGTTGTCGTTGACGTCTTTGAAGTTGTCGAGGTCGAGCATCAGGACGCTGAAGGGACGGTCGAAGCGGTTGGCGCTCGCCAGAGTTTGCTTGAACTGCATTTGGAGGTAGCGCCGGTTCCATACACCCGTCAGCCCGTCGGTAAGCGACAGACGTTGAGCATCCTCGTGCAACAGCACGTTCTCGATGGCCACGCCCCCCTGCTCCGCGAGGAAAACGACCGTATCGAGATCCTTACGGTTGAAGGGAGCATCCTCTCGGCGGTACAGCACGATGACACCGGTAACCCGCTGTGAGCTGTACAACGGCACGGCGACGGTTACCGGGAAATGCGGCTCGTTACGGGACGGCTTCGGCCCCCCGTCCTCGGCTGGCAACATCACGGTGATGCCCCGCTCCGCGGCCAGTCCCACGATTCCCTCGCCCACGCGCAGCCTTCCGGGAGCGTCCACTATGCCGCGCGACAGTGCGGGGTAGAGCTCATCGCGCGTTCCGGTGAAGAGCCATAGGCAACCGGCCTCCGCCAGCACCGCCTCGGAGGCGGTGCTCAGAATCGAGTCGAGGATCTGGCCCATGTCGTGGGTTGACCTGAGGGTCGCACCAACTCGGTCAACCGCGCGCTGAAGTTGGTCGCGCGAGGCTTCGAGGTCGGTGATCGTGGTATTGAGATGGTCGCTCATCTCGTTGAAGGAGAGCGCGAGCTGCCCAACCTCGTCGCGCGAGCGCACCGGGATCCGATGGTTGAAGCGACCCGCGGCGATCGCCCGAGCCCCCTCCGTCAGGTCCTCGAGGGGCCCTGCGATGAGCCGGGCCAGCACGTAGGCCAGAACCGCCGTGGCGATCACGGCCAGAAGCAGGATCCCCAGCAGGGAGCCGAGGACGTCGCGCTCCATGTCTTGCACCGGTGCGTTGGACGTCCAGGCCAGGATCTGCATCTCCCCACCTGCGAGCGTCTCGACCTCCCCGAGGCCGTCTCCCTCGACCTCGAGCTCGACCGGTCCCCTCGGCAGCGTGCCCACCGGCACGGTCTCTTCGAGACTCGACGAGGCGATGATCTGCTCTCCCGCCACGACGTGCGTTCCCACATTGGGCTGAGAGGTTCCCCTGAGAAGCTCGTTGTCGAACCAGAAACCGCCGACGATGAAGCCGACGTTGCCCTCGGGGGACTCAGCTCTTACCGGATCGGTGCGCACGTACCCGGGCCCGACCCGGCCGGTGGCCATGATCTCTTCCATCGTGGGAGCCGAAAAACCCCGTAGGAAGCGCGCCGGCTTGCCGGCCGCGCCGGCGATCCTGCCTCCGGCATCCTGAGCAATCAGGAAGTCCAGCCCCTCCGTCTCCCTCAGGCGGCGCTCCAGGAAGCCGTTGGTCCTCGCACGGTCCCCCTCTTCGATGAGGGCGGCGAAGTTATCGTTCTGGGGGATCGATGCCTGGGTCAGGTCGCCGAGTACCGAGACACGCTCGTTGTAGTGAGCCACCACCGAGTTGACCGCCGGCCTGAGGCCCATTTCGGCCCGGTTTGCCACCTCGTCCACGACCACGTCCTGCACGACGAATCCCGCCGCCGCCAGGGGCAGTATCACGATGAGTATGAAGAACAGCGTCAGTCGCCGCTGTAGAGACACGTCGAGCCTCCCTCGCTCTTGTGTCGTAATCTCGACAACTCTCCAGCGTCACTTTACGGCGCGGCCGCCCCAACCGAAGTTAGTGAGAAGATTCACAAATGCCGATCTACGAATATGCCTGCACCGCGTGCGGCGAACGCACCGAGGCACGACAGAGCTTTACCGACCCACCCCTGGACACCTGTCCCATTTGCGGGGGAAGCCTAAGGAAGTTGTACTCGCCGGTGGGCATCGTGTTCAAGGGGTCTGGCTTCTACTCGACCGATAACAACAAAGCCTCCAAACAGTCGAAATCCTCCGAAAAGGCCTCCAAAGGGAGCGCCCCGTCCGACTCGAACAAGGCTTCCTCGAAGTCAAGCTCGGGAGAATCGTCGAGTTCGTCCAAGAAGGAGTCGCCCAGCAAATGACCGAGCCCGTCGCCGTCGGAGTCTTTGGGGGCTCCGGGTTCTATTCGCTCCTCGACGACGTCGAGGAAGTGAACCTCGAGACTCCCTTCGGGGAACCCTCGGCCGCCTTCGCCATCGGGCAGGTCGAGAACACGAGGGTCGCCTTCCTTCCCCGGCACGGGCACAAGCACGAGCTGCCGCCGCACAAGATCAACTACCGGGCGAATTTGTGGGCGATGAAAGAGCTCGGGGTCACCCGGATCATCGGCCCCTGTGCGGCCGGCTCGCTGAAGCGAGACGTCAAGCCCGGTGACTTCGTGGTGAGCGACCAGCTGGTCGATCGAACGGCAGGACGCAAGGACACCTTCTACGACGGTCCCCAAACCACGCAC
>JBOGWW010000104.1:0-4858 GCA_050693655.1 Actinomycetota bacterium
GCTTACAGCACGACGTCGAGGCGACCCCCAAGGGCCGGACCTTGCTCAACACCACCAATCGCCATGCGGTGCGCAGGGACACCCAGTTGCTGCTCGATGCCACCGACGCGGCCGGACGATGCCACGACCAGGGTGCCGGAGGGATAGCCGACGCTCCGCCGGGCGGGCTCGAGATCATCGATGTGACCGACGTCGAGAATCCGGTCGAGATCGGACTCGTGAGCCACATCGGCGAGGCCCACACGATCAACGTTGACCCCAAGCGGCCCCACATCGTCTACTCGGTAACCTCGGACAGCGTTCGCGTGGCCAAGCAAAACGGCCGTTACGTGAGGGAGAACGAGGACCCGGAGAGCAGCCAGCGTTTCAACCTCGACGGATTCGAGGTCACCGACATCTCGTCGTGCATGAACTTCCCTCGAGGCACATCGGTCGAGACCAAGCGCGAGCAGTGCCGGCCCGTGGTCTACCGCTACCGATACCCGACCGCGAAGATCGCGCTGGGCCACACGCTCCAGAGCAGCATCTACGCGTGCCACGAACTCGAGATCTACCCGAACGACCGGATCACTTGCGGAAGCGGCGGGGCAATGATCCTGTTCGACGTGCGCGATGCATTCCGAGACAGGGGCACCCCCAAGCGGTTCACCGATGACATTCCACGCGGCCGGCCCCTGCCGTGTCGCGTACGAGACAGCTCGACCGCCGCCCCCGGCTTCGGGACCGGAGCAAAGGTGACCGACTGCGTCGTCGGCAAGGGGGAGGTGGACCTGACGGTCCCCGGCTGGCTGGAGCTCGGAGCACCCTCGCTGAGGGGGGTCCGGCACCTCGGCTCGGCCCACCACCAGGGCCGCGGCGCGGGTGGGACAGCCTCGGCCTACAAGGCGGATCAGGACATCGACTTCGACCACGAGGCCGAGTTCACGAAGTCGCGAAAGTTCATAATCGCGACGGACGAGCGCGGCGGGGGCGTGGTGCCTCCGGGTGCGGCCTGCAGCCCCGCCGTGGACAACCGCGAGGGCAACGGAGGTCTGCACGCCTACAAGGTGTCGCGCCTCGACACCAAGTTGCCCAGGGGACCAAGGGACGCGTTTCGCGCCTACGCTCGCGACCGAAAGGGCAACAAGGCGATCTACCGCGCCGAGATCAACACGCAACCGCAGTCGACTCTGTGCACCGCGCACGTCTTTCAGCAGGTTCCCCGTCAGAACCGAATCTTCATGGGCTGGTACTCGCAGGGCACGCAAGTCGTCGACTTCAAAGAGACGCGCAAGGGCAGGTTCGTCTTCAAGCGGGCCGGCTTCTTCATTCCCGAGAACGCGAACACATGGACATCGCACATCTTCAAGAAGCGACGGAACAGGGACGGCAGCTTCACTTATTGGGGAGCGACCGGCGACTTCAATCTCGGCGCCGCCGGCCGTAGCGCCATCGACGTCTACCGGGTCAGGCTCCCGGCTCCGTTCGCGAAGAACAAAGGAGGCGGAGGCGCGCTCGCGGCCCCAAGCTCGAATTCAAAGAGCAACGTCGGTCCGGTGGTGCTGGAGCCGGGACCGGATTACCACTTCCTCAATCCGGGTCGGTCCGCAGACCACGACCACGGCAGGACTCTCGTCGAGGCGCTGATGCTCAGCGCCGCGGCATTGATGCTCTGCCTCGCGCTGCTGGTGGCCCTGCGCCGCAATCCGGCGCGGCGCTGGTTGCCGGGTGTAAGAACCTGACAGACCGGAAGCGAATCAAGGCCCGGTGGAGCGTACGCCGGGGCCTCGTCGCGTGTGTTCCCCGGCATCGGAGGCGGCTTTCGCTCTAAGCTTGCCCCGAATCCGAAACCCCGGAAGGAGTGCGGCGATCAGATCGACCGACATGACCATGCGGGAGCAACGGCAACTGAACGAGTTGCTGGCTGCTCTCGCCGGCGCGAGCGACGAACGTGAGGGCCTCGTCGCGGCGCTACCCGCCATCGCGGAGGCGCTGGCCTCGGAAGGAGCGCTGGTGTGGGCCGACGGCGAGCTCCGGCACCGCTTCGGCGACATCGAGCCGTCCGCGCTCGACCGCCGCGCGGGCAGGGTCGAGCTCGACGACCGCCGCGGGGCCGTGGCGCCCGTGCTCGAGGACGGCTACCTGCTCGTAGCTCGTCTCGAGGTTCCCTACGAGGACCGCGAGCTCGCATCGCTCGTCGGCTTCGCCTCCGCTCTCGATCTGTTTCTTCGGATGTGGAGGGCGCGCGAAAGCGAGCGGTTGTCCGCCGAGCGAGGCCACCGCCAGGCGGTCGAAAACGTCCGTTTGCTCGACTCGCTCATCGAAAGACAGCGACTGTTCGAGCGACTCACGCGGATCCAACGATCCATCAGCCACCGAGCGCCCCTCCAAGAGGTCCTCGACGCGGTCTGCTATGGGGCGCGCGAGCTCATCGGGGACGAGGTGGTCGGCGTCCGGCTCGCCGATCCCGACGACCCCGATGTAATCGAGGTCAAAGCGGAAGTCGGACTCCCCCCCGAGCTCCGCGACAGGATCCGGCGCTCCCCCTCGGGTGTGGGAGTCGGGGGCCGGGCCTTCAAGGAGAACCGTCTCGTCATCGTCTACGAGTACGACCGCGGCGACAACGTGGTCGTCCCCCTCAAAGAGCTCGGCTTGCAGAGCGCGATGGCGGCTCCCGTCCACGAGCACGGCCAGCCCCTGGGCAGTCTCGTGGTCTCGACCTACAAGCGCGGCCGGCGCTACAGCCAGGTCGAGCAAGAGGTCCTGCTCGCCTTCGCCGAGCACGTGAGCATCGCCCTCAGCGACGCCAAGACCGTGGAGGCGTTGCGAGAAGCGCAGCGTGTCAAGGAGATGTTCCTCGCCATGGTCTCCCACGAGCTGAAGACACCTCTGACCGCGATCATGGGAACGCTCAAGACCTTCCAGAAACACGACTCGGCGTTGCGCGGCGAGTTACGCGACTCGATGCTGAACTCCGCGGTGGACCGGGGGGAACAACTCGCGCATCTCATCAACCGGCTCTTGATCGGAGCGCGTGCCGAGCTCGCCAACATCGAGCAAGACATCACCCTTCAGGAGCTCGTGGCGAACGCGGTCAAGGGCTTCAGGGACATGGGCATCCTCGATATCGAGGAGATCCCGGACCTCAGAGTCAGGACCGATGCGGGCTCGATTCAGGGAGCGCTGGGCGTCCTTCTGGAGAACGCCATCGCACATTCGCCGCCCCAGTCCAGCATCACGGTGCGGACCAAGGTCGAGGACGATGTGCTGTCGGTTGCGGTCGTAAACGACGGGAGCCTGCCCGCTGAGCTCGACACCAATGCTCTGTTCCAGCCCTTCCAGCGGGGACCGGAAGCGCGCTCGTCCGGAGTCGGCCTCGGGCTCTACATAGCACTTCGTCTGGCCGAGGCAAACGGCGGGACCATCGAGGTCCACTCGGGCGCGGGCCACGTGGCCTTCGATCTGAGGGTGCCGCTCAAAGTTGGCCCCTCACCCGGGCTACAGGCCTAGTCTTCGAGGAACGCAACCGCGCGGCAGAAGGCCGCCTCTCCTCCTTGGAAACGCCAGGGGAAACATCCGAAAGTGATCCTCTGGTCGAGCACCCTGTCGATGTCGCCGCCCAGGTTCTCCATGTGGACGATGTCGTGGGGGAAAAGCAGCGTGTGCATGATCTGGTAGTCGGCCTTGGGAAAGATCTCGTCGAGTGAGCGCCCGAGCTTGGCCTCCGCATCCTCGGCCTCGTCCGGGCGCATCTTCCTGATGACCGTGTTCATCGGATGGTCGGCGGTCCCGGCGTCCACCGCGAGCCAGCGCACTCCCCGATCGAGCAGCCACTCGGCGAACGCGCGCTTCGGGCCCGGGTGACGGATGAAGTAGCGGGTCTCGTCGGTCTCGGTACGGTCGGTCCAGTTCTCCGGGTAATAGCGGTGGTAGCCGGTGTGGATGATGAGGATGTCACCGCGCTCGATCGAAATGCCGGTCTCCGACTCCCACCGCTCGAAGTGTTCGGGCCCGTAGAGGTCGTAGTCGCCTAGGCCCATCTTCTCGAGATCGACGACGCAGGCCGTCCCCATCAACCAATCGATCGGCAGGTCGCCGATGAACTTCCCGCCCGAGTAGAAGTGCGCGGGCGCGTCCAGATGCGTGCCCACGTGAAGCGTCGAGGTGATCTCCTGGCCGCCCGCCTTGTCGAAGGCGAGACGCTTGATCCATTTGATCGAGGGGCCGTCGTAGCCGGCAAACGCGGGCGTATGCATGCTGAAATCCTGCGAGAGATCGAGCAGGTTCAAGACTTCTCCTCTCTTCGGGGGTTCATCGAGCTTGGTTGGTCACCAGCCGAGAGCGCCAGTGCCGTCAGCGCGCAGCCTAGTGCGTAGGTCCCACCCGTACCGTGCCCGATTCGCTCCAGACGGGCGAGCGCCCCGGTCCAGGTGGCGGCTCCGGCCGACAGGTCGAGCAGGGCGCGCACGGGATCGATCACCCGCCCGTCGACGGCGAGTCGAAGCAACGAGGCGGACAGGGCCCCGGTGCGCTCCCCGAGGTCGTCCAGGACGAGCGCGGACCGCAACGCCTCTGCGCCCGCATCTGGATAGGCCGTGGCGGCTCCGAATGCCCGCGTCGCCGCGGCCGAGGCGGCGAGAAGGTCGTCACCGTCCGGCGTGAGGCCCGGTCCGCGGCCCGTCAGGGCGCGGGCCGCATCACCCGCGAGCTCGGGGTCGCGGTCTCGCAGCGCGTAGAGCAGCAAGCGTCCGCCTGCGAGGAGGTGAGGGCGCGCGACGGTCAGGGCGGCCAGCGGATCCGGACCGTGGCCGCTCGCGGCGAGCAGATCGCTCCCCCGTCGCGCCACCGCCGCGACATCGTGTTCCGGGTTGTGGGGAAC
>JBOGWW010000105.1:0-4102 GCA_050693655.1 Actinomycetota bacterium
AGTCACTGGTGGGGGGCGATCCCATCCCCTACGGCGACATCGCGGGAATGCCGGCATCGGCGATCGAAGGCCACGAGGGTGCGCTCTACGCGGCCGAGGTTGCGGGGGTCCCGGTCGCCGCCTTCGCGGGTCGCGTGCACATGTACGAGGGGCATAGCCCCCAGGCTGCCACGCACGCGGTCCGGCAGGTCGTCGAGGAGGGTTGCGAGGTCGTCATCCTCACGAACGCGGCCGGAGGGATCGACCCCGGCCTCGAGATCGGAGCGCCCTGTCTGATCAGCGATCATCTCAATCTCACCGGCACGAATCCGTTGATCGGTCCCCACGACGCTCGGGGGCCGCGTTTTCTCGACCTCTCCGAGGTCTACGACAAGAAGCTGCGCTCTCTCGCCCATTCGGTCGACGACGACCTGAAAGAGGGTGTCTACGCGGGCCTCATGGGCCCCACCTACGAGACACCCGCCGAGGTCAGGATGCTTCGCACGCTGGGTGCCTCGTTGGTGGGGATGTCGACCGTCCTCGAAGCCGTCGCGGCGCGCTACCTCGGAGCACGCGTCCTGGGAATCTCCGTGATCACCAACCTGGCGGCCGGCCTATCTCCCAAACCGCTCACGCACGACGAGGTGGCCGAGGCGGGCCGGAAGGCGGCGGCCCGCCTGGAACGGCTGCTGCGTAGTGTGATCGCCGGCCTGGCGTGAAGCTTGCGGGCGAGCCTCCCCCTCGCGGGACTTCCCCGGGCCCGGTTCCCAGGGCTATCCAAAGGCCCCCTCGGCGGGGGCCTTTTGATTCGTCCGTTCGGTTAAAAGCTACTGAGGGACGACGTTGGACGCCTGCTTGCCCTTGGGGCCTTGCGTGACCTCGAACGAAACCGCTTGACCTTCCTGCAGCGACTTGTAGCCCTCACCCTGGATGGCGGAGAAGTGTACGAACACATCCTCACCGTCAGTCTGGGAAATGAAGCCGTAACCCTTGTCGTTGTTGAACCACTTCACGGTGCCTTCTGCCACCACTACTTCCTTTCCGCCGACGAAGGCGGACAAGCTCATCCTTGCCCTCCACGACCCCCGTCGTAGTGCGGAGCAAACCGTAGCACAGCCGACTTCGCCTGCCACCCCCGGGGGCTCCCCTGAGGGTCCGCCAGATGAGACCTCTCTCATGGACCGCTCATGGCCCTCTTACGCCGGCTGCCTAGATTCATGGTCATAGGAGAAAACCACAAACAGAGGAGGAAGAGATGAACTTGGGACGCATGGCCGTAGCAGGACTCGCCCTGATACTCGCCCTCGGTGGAGTCTCGGCGTTCATGCTGAGCGACGACCAGTCGAGCGTGGCGGGGGCGATCCAGATGGACGACGAGGCCACCACCCGTCAGGACGAGGACGACGAGGACCTCGAACCCCAGGACGACGACGACGGAGACGGGGACAACACCCGCGGGAACGACGGGACCTCGGGCGGAAACAACACCGGTGACGGGGACAACACCAGAGGGAACGACGGGACCTCGGGCGGAAACAACACCGGTGACGAGGACAACACGGGAGGCAACGACGGTACCGGTGGTGGAGACAACACCTACGTCGGCGGTGGCGGCGGCGGGACTGGCGACAGCCACAGCGGCGGAGGAAGCAACAGCAACTAAGCCGCAGAACGGAAACCAGGGAGAGGCGCTCCGCAAGGGGGGCGCCTCTACTTTTCTAGGATGTCTCGGATCGGGATCGCTCGGGCGGAGCGTCCGAGAAACGGGTACCGATCGTGAGAAGCAGGTGGATCACGCCGAGAGCTATGAAGAAGGCCGTGGGGACCGTCTCGCCGCCGAAACCGAAAAGGAACGGAGTCGCGATCAGAAACAACGCAAGCACGTAGTCGAGCACCACGTGGACCGAAAGCGTCAGCGCATTGACCAGGCTTGTGGGTCCCTCGGTGGTTGCGGCCACGAGGAGCACAACGATGCCGACGACGATCGAGATGGCTACCGCCGCGCCGGACTCGTAGTCCAGGAGCAAGGGTGCGGCGATGAAAGCGAGTCCGGCCACGTACTCCAGCGCTCCATGAACGAAGAAGGGCACGGGGCCCTCGTGGATGAGTGGGTTGGCCATCCCGACAGTCTATGGTTCGACCGCCTCGTCGGGACCCCGCTTACGCGCCCTTAGGATGCCAGACGGTCTTCATCTCCATGAACGCGGTCGCCTCGTAGGGGCTGGTCGCCCCGTTGCCCTTGATGATCCTCTTGACGTTGTCGGCGCCCGCCCGCTCGGCGTCGGCCAGCTCCCCGGGCGGCACCCCCGTGACGTCGAGCGCGTCCACGTCACCGTGACTCGCGAGCCAGGGCGTCAACTCGGAGGTGTAGCCGGTCAGGATGTTGACGACCCCCTTGGGCACGTCGGAGGTGGCCATGCACTCGGCGAGGGTTATGGCGGGCAGTGGATGAGCCTCACTCGCGAGGGCCACCACGACGTTGCCTCCGCACAGCGCCGCTGCAAGACGCCCCACCAGCCCGCTCAGCGAGGGAGTACGCGGTGCAACTATTCCGCACACGCCGGTGGGTTCCGGCACCGTCAGGTTGAAGTAGGGCCCTGCGACCGGATTCAGGCCGCCCACGACCTGAGTCAGCTTGTCGGCCAGACCCGCGTACCAGACCCAGGTGTCGATGGCCTCGTCGACCTGCTTGGTCGCCCCCCGTTTACCTTCGGCGTAGCCCACCTCGGACACCAGCTCGGCGCGGCGCGTCTCCATCATCTCGGCGATCCGGTAGAGCACCTGGCCGCGGTTATAAGCGGTCGTACCGGCCCACTTGCTCCAAGCCGCGCGCGCGGCCTTCACCGCATCGCGCAGATCCTTGCGCGAGGCGCGCGACGCGTTGGCGAGAAACTCGCCCTTCGCACCCACGACTTCGAAGGAGCGCCCCGACTCGGACCTCGGGAAGCCGCCGCCCACAAAGAGCTTGTAGGTCTTGCGCACGCCCAGTCTCTCGGACACCGCTAGCGCACCTCCTGGAGGCGCACGTAGGCCTCGAGACCGTGACGACCACCCTCGCGCCCGAAGCCCGATTCCTTGTAGCCACCGAAGGGGCTCGCCGGGTCGAACCGGTTGAAGGTGTTGGCCCAGACGACGCCCGCCTGAAGGCGGTCGGCCATCCACAGAATGCGGCTGCCCTTCTCGGTCCACACGCCGGCGCTGAGGCCGAACGGGGTGTTGTTGGCCTTCGTCACGGCCTCGGACGGCGTGCGGAAGGTCATGACCGAGAGCACGGGGCCGAAGATCTCCTCCTGAGCGATGCGGTGGCTCTGGCTCACGCCCGTAAACACTGTGGGCGGGAAGTAGAAACCCCGGTCGGGAATCTCGCAGGGAGGCTGGTAGAGCTCCGCTCCCTCCTCCACGCCGATGCCGACGAGCCGCCGAATCTTCTCGAGCTGATCGCGGGAGTTGATCGCCCCGATGTCGGTGTTCTTGTCGAGCGGATCCCCCAGCCGCAGCGTTCCGAGCCGCCGTTTGAGCTTGGCGATCAGCCTGTCGGCGATCGACTCCTGCACCAGCAGCCTCGAGCCGGCGCAGCAGACGTGGCCTTGGTTGAAGAAGATGCCGTTGACGATGCCCTCGACTGCCTGGTCCAGCGGAGCGTCGTCGAAGATGATGTTCGCGGCCTTGCCCCCGAGCTCGAGCGTTAGCTTCTTGCTCGATCCGGCCACCGCTCGCTGGATCTCCTTTCCCACCTCGGTGGAACCGGTGAACGCGACCTTGTCGACGTCGGCGTGTCGTACGAGGGTCTGGCCGGTTGCCCCCGCTCCCGTCACGATGTTCACGACGCCCGGGGGAAGCTCAGCCTGATCGCATATCTCGGCAAATAGGAGAGCGGTAAGGGGGGTCGTCTCGGCGGGTTTCAGGACCACGGTGTTGCCGCCGGCGAGTGCCGGTGCGATCTTCCACGCGAGCATGAGCATGGGAAAGTTCCAGGGAATGATCTGCGCGCAGACGCCGAGGGGTTCGGCACGCCGTCCTGGAAACGCGTAGTCGAGCTTGTCGGCCCAGCCTGCGTAATAGAAGAAGTGCGCGGCCACGAGCGGGATATCGACGTCTCGACTCTCCTTGATGGGCTTGCCAC
>JBOGWW010000106.1:0-1825 GCA_050693655.1 Actinomycetota bacterium
GGGACTATCGCCGCGCTCGAGGTCGAGGCCGGTCAGTCGGTCGAGACCGGCGCCACCATCGCAGTCATCCGCTGAGCCGAGCGGGAGCAAATAGTCCCAAAGGACTACCAAAATCATCCAGGCGGGCCCTCTACGAGATCCGCCCCGAGGCCGATGTCAGACCAAGATGAGCGACCGTACACCCCTTGCGTTCAGGCGGGAAGGGCTCCTAGGGCGGACGACGCCGTTCGTGGTGGCGTCGGCTCTCGGTGCTCTGATCGCACTGGATCCCTATCGCCAGCCCCCTCGTCAGACCGCGCTCGCCGCGGCCGGGGCGATCGTGGCGAGCCTCGTGCTCGTTTACGTCATCCCGTGGCATCGGCTTCCTCGCCGCCTAGAGCTCGTACCTCCCTTCTCCTATCTCGGCCTCGTGCTGGCCCTCAAGTTGTTCGTGGGCTACCCGTCGACGCTGACCGTTCCCCTGGTGCTGATCCCTCTGTTCTGGTTGGCCTTGCACAGCGCCCGCGGCGAGCTCACGGTCGGGTTTCTTGCCTCTGCCGGCATCCTCGTTTCGTCCATCGCGGCTGGTGGTTTCGGCCACGACGAGGTCCGCTTCGCAGTGATGTCTTTCGTCATTTCCGCGATCATCTGTTTCACGACTCAAAACCTCGTGGTGACCGTGCGGGGTCAGTCGAAGAGTCTGGAGACGCTCGCCCACACCGATGTGCTCACCGGGATCGCCAACCGGCGGGAGTGGGATCTACAGCTCCCGCGCGAGATCGGCCGCGCCGAGCGACAGAAGAGCGAACTGTGCGTCGCGCTCATCGATCTCGACTACTTCAAGCTGTTCAACGACGAGTTCGGGCATCAGGCAGGGGACGAGTTCCTGAAGGAGACGGTGGAGGCATGGAGGAAGGAGCTGCGCGTCAGCGATCTTCTCGTGCGCTACGGCGGAGAAGAGTTCGGCGCCATCCTCCCGGGCTGTACGCTGCGCCACGCAGCCGCGATCATCGACCGGCTACGCGACGTCACTCCTCGTGGCCAGACCGCCTCGGCCGGAGTCGTGGCTTGGAACGGGATCGAGTCCCTCGACGAGATGGTGGCACGAGCAGACTCCGCGCTCTATCGGGCCAAGGACATGGGACGCAATCGCACCATCGCGCCTCGGTCGGAGACTCGCCGGCCGGACGTCACCCTGCTGACGGGCTGACGAGTCCGCTCTTTTGGCCGCAAAGCACACGTGACGTAGCTAACGGCCAAAAGAACTCTGCCTCACGTATGAACCATCAGCCTTCAGCGAGCGTCTCAAGGGAGAAATGCGTGCAATCCGTGTGGCCGCCCTGACTCTTCTTCTCGTGACGATCGCGGCCCCCGCCGGGGCCGGCGGGGGTGCGTGGATCGAGTGGGACTCGCGGTACCACGTCGTCGGCGAGCGCACGCGGGTGTGGGAGGTCGTTTACGCGGAAGAGCTGGCCGACCTGCTGGCCCAGGGGCCATTCTTCGTCTACATCGGGCCCGAGACGTGGGCGTGGCGGATGCCGCGCGATCCGGAGCGGCAAATGACCCGGGTCGCCGAGATCACGTTCCGTCCGGCCCCTCCGGGCATGCGTCACGAGGGACTGAGACTCGGCCCCGGCTCCTACATCGCCGAGGCGGTATTCGCGCTCCCGCCGATGGCCTCCGGGTCTCACCTCGTGATGTTCTGCAACCTCGGGTGCACCGACACGCTGGACCAAGACCCGACCGGGGGGTTCGTCGTCGCCCAGAACCGGACCGAGGCGCGGCTGGCGCGCCGGCTGGACCGGGTCGAGGCGGCGCTGAGCGAACGGATCGGGACCGAGCGACG
>JBOGWW010000107.1:0-4065 GCA_050693655.1 Actinomycetota bacterium
CTCCCGGGCGGCTTCGACCCGCAGCTCGTCTTCGCGGAGTCGCCGGTCTCGGTCACCGGGCTCGGCGACCTTGACCTTGGCCGTCGCACAGTTCGACCGCCTGACGATTTCGTGGGCGCGCGGGGGAGCGACGGCAGGAACCGTCACGTTGACTGGAACCGAGCCGCGCCGCGGCTCGGGCCAATCCTCGAGTGCGGCCTCGAGCGCGCAACCAAGCCAGCGCGCTGCGACCTCGGGGCCGTAATCGGGAAAGGGCGAGAACTCGCCCCAGCCGCGCGGGCCCTCGAGCAATACTCCCGTCCGCTCGGTCACACGCCGGAAGGGCGTCCGCAGGGGAATGCGAAAGACGTGCTTTACGAGATCCATAGCCCCGTCGCAAGTCCGAGGCCGAGAACGACCTGGGCCGAGCTCGTCGCGCCCAGCGCCGGTATCAGGTCGGCGCCCCGGGCTCGGTCGACGATCCTCCGCGCCCGCTCGAGCGGAAGCGAACAGATCAGTCCCAGCAGGGGCCAGGGGTCGCCGGCGACCGTGGAGGTGACGAATACGCCGATCAGAACGGCTACACACAGGACGCTGAAGAGCCGGCGGGTGCCCTGCTCGCCGAGTCGGACCGCGAGCGTTTGCTTGCCCGCGGCCGCGTTGTTCGGGTTTTCGCGAAGGTTTTTCACGACGTGTATCGCGACGGCGAGCAGACCCACGGGAACGGCCGCCGCCACCGCGACCGCGGGCACCGACTCGACCTGCACGTAAGCCGAGCCGAGGGTCGCAACCAGCCCGAAGAAAACGAACACGAAGATCTCCCCGAGGCCGGCCGAAGCGTAGGGCCGCGGCCCTCCGCTGTAGCCGAGCAGGGCAGCGAAGCACGCCAGGCCGACGACCAACAGCCACCAAGTCGTTGCCAGCGCCAGCGCGAGCCCCGAGAGCGCGGCGACCAGGAGGGTGCCAACCAGGGCGGTCCGCATCGCGCCGGGGCCGATGAGTCCCGAGGCCACCGCTCTGCGGGGGCCGAGGCGGCCCTCGGTGTCCACACCCCGCTGGGCATCGAAGAGGTCGTTGGCGAAGTTGACACCGATCTGGATGCTCAGGCCCACGATGAGTGCGGCGACGAAGCGCCAGGCGATGAAGCGGTCGGCCGCTGCCGTGCCGGCAAGCACCGGCGTGACTCCGGCGCTCAGGGTGCGCGGGCGAGCGGCCTCGACCCAGAGCACGAGCTCAGGGACGCTTGGGGAACTGATCGAAGTTCGGTTTGCGCTTCTCGAGGTAGGCGTTGCGACCCTCCTGAGCCTCCTCGCTCAGGTAGTAGAGGAGTGTGGCGTCGCCGGCCAGCTGTTGGATGCCGGCCAGTCCATCGGTATCGGCGTTGAACGCGCCCTTGAGCATCCGCAGCGCCAGGGGGCTCATCTCGAGTATCCGATGCGCCCATGCCACGGTCTCCTCCTCGAGCGCGTTCAGGGGCACGACCTTGTTGATCAACCCCATCCGCAGCGCCTCGTCGGCGTCGTATTGCTCGCAGAGATACCAGATCTCGCGTGCCTTCTTCTGACCGACCATGCGCGCGAGCAAACCGGCGCCGTAACCGCCGTCGAAGCTCCCGACCCGGGGTCCGGTCTGGCCGAAACGGGCGTTGTCGGCCGCGACCGTGAGGTCGCAGACGACGTGGAGAACGTGTCCTCCGCCGACCGCATAGCCGGCGACCATGGCGATGACCGGCTTCGGGGTCCTCCGGATCTGAACCTGGAGGTCCAGGACGTTCAAACGGCCGACGCCCTGCTCATCCCTGTAGCCGTCGTCGCCCCGCAGGCGCTGGTCCCCGCCCGAGCAGAAGGCCTCGTTCCCGGCCCCCGTGAAGATGATGACGCCGATTCCGGGGTCGTCCCGTGCGAGGTTGAAGGCATCGCTGAGCTCGAACAGCGTCTTGGGCCGAAAGGCGTTGCGGACCTCTGGTCGGTTGATGGTGATCTTGGCGATTCCGCCGGAGGTGTCGTAGAGGATGTCCTCGTAGCTGCCGTTCCGGGTCCAGTTCATCGAAGTAATTACTCCTAAAGTGATTGCTTTAAAGGTCAACTCTACCCGAGGCGAGGCTCGGAAGACCCCACGCCGGCGCGCCGTCCGGATAGCCGGGTGGCGGTGGGGTAGGGGACAATGCGTGCATATGGACCGACGGCGATTCCTCGCGTACATCGGCCTGGGGGCGGCCGGAACCGCTGCGGGCGTTAAGCTCGCTGGATCGAGGCGGTCGGAAGACGTGGCCCCGCCGCCCGCCCGAAACGGCCCGGCCGAGGAGGTCGCCAGCCCGACATGGTCGGGTTTCAATCGCGTCGTCTGGTCGGTTGATACCGAGGAACCCGTCGCCTCCATGACCTTCGACGATGGGCCCGATCCCGACCTGACACCGCGCATCCTCGAGATTCTGGAGCGCTTTGGGGTAAGGGCGACGTTCTTGGCCATGGGCTACAACGCGGTTCGTTATCCGGAGCTGCTGCGGGAGATCGTGGAGGCCGGGCACGAGGTCGGCGGGCATGGTTGGAGGCACCTGAACCTGACCCAGACCAGCGCCGCCGAAACCCGAAACGAAATCGAGTACGGCAACCGGATGATCGAGGAAAGGACCGGTACCCCGGTCCGGGTCTTCCGGCCCCCGTACGGGCGCTTCGGTGAACAGGCCCTGAGAGTCCTGGCCCATTCGCGCCCCGACCTCGTGGTGTGGTCGGTAACGCGCGGCATGCTGTCGTGGCGCGACCCCAAGCACATTGCGTCCCACGTGCTGGGCGCGATGGGGCCGGGAGACATAGTCGATCTGCACGACGGGATCGGTCGAGGGAGCTTCTCTCCGCGCGGTGAGTCGGCGCAGAGGATCCGTCGGCGCCGGGAAGACGAGGTGCAGGCGCTTCCGCGGATTCTCGAGGGCGCGCGGGCGCGCGAGCTCCGGTTCGTGACGCTCTCCGATCTCATAGCGGTCTGGCGACCGGTCGACAGCACGACGTGACCGCGACGCCAAGGGAGCCGGCCGGGAACTCGCGGCGCGCCTCCGTGGCACTCCACAGCCGGTCCCACGATCGCGCTGCCTCTCGGGATGGGCGGCTGCGTTCGCTCGACGCGCTGCGCGGGCTCGCCATCGTAGTCATGCTGCTCGCGGGGAACCCCTTCATGCGAGAGGACCTTCCCGTCCAGCTCAAGCACCCAGAGTGGCACGGGCTCAGGTTCGCGGATCTCTTCTTCCCGCTGTTCCTCTTCGTCGTGGGTATCGCCATGACGCTGTCCCGCCGGACCGGATCCCGGCGCCTCGTCCTGAAGCGAGTCGTCGTGCTGACCCTTCTCGGGGTGGCTCTGTCGTCTCTCAAGCACCGAGAGCTGGTACTCCCCGGGGTGCTTCAACACATCGCCATCTCGTACCTGCTGGCCTGGATGGTGTTGCAGACGCCGAGGAGGCTGCAACCGGTCCTCTCGGCAGGGGTTCTAGTGGGGGTGTGGGCCGGCTTCCTGCTCTGGGCGGGAGGAGGTGAGGACCCCTGGAGCATGCAAGACTCGTTTGCGCATGCGGTCAACGGGTGGCTCCTCGGCGGGTTCGCCACCGAGGGAGTGCTGCAGTCGGTTGCGAGCTCCGTCACCGTGTTGGGCGGTGCCTTCGTCGGTCGTGCGGTGAGGAGACACCCCGATCCTCGGCGACTCGCGCGGCGGGTCGCGGTTCACGCGGCGTGGCTGATCCTGGTTGCCCTGCTCGTGTCGATCGAGGTTCCCGTGAACAAGAAGTTGTGGAGTCCCTCGTTCACTCTGTTGACGCTCGGCACTTCTTGCGCCTGGTTCGCCCTGCTCATATGGCTCATAGACATCCGTCGCCATCGCTGGTGGGTGACGCCCCTATACGAACTGGGGGCTAATCCCATCGCCGTCTACGTGGGGTTCATCACCGTGCGAGCGCTCCTATCCGGCTATGGAGACATCGTGCCGCGGGTCGCGCCGTTCGGGAGCGAAGTCACCGGTGCCATGTCCTATGCGACCGGCTGGGTCGCCCTGGGGTGGCTCTTCGCACACCTCCTGCACCGGCGCGGGGTCTTCCTCCGGCTC
>JBOGWW010000108.1:0-3230 GCA_050693655.1 Actinomycetota bacterium
ACCCTTCGGGGCGTCTCCCGCGCGGGCTCGCGGCCATGACCTTCGACGACGGCTTCGAGGCGCTCTTCGACCATGCGAGGCCCGCGCTGACCCGCCACCGGATCGAGGCGACGGTCTTCCTCGTTGCCGAGACTCTCACCAGCGGCAAACCAGTCGATTGGGTGGACATGCCTCCACCCTTCCCGCTGAAGACGCTCACGCTCGACCAGATACTCGAGATGCGGGACTCGGGCATCGCGTTCGGCTCGCATAGCTACTCACATGCCGATCTCACCCAGCTCTCCGAGGCGGAATGCGAAAGAGACCTCAGGGCCAGCCGCGAGGCGCTCGAGGAGCTGCTCGGCCGGAGCGTCCCCCACCTCGCCTACCCGCGGGGCCGCCACAACGCTCGCGTCCGGCGCGCCGCCGAGCGGGCCGGATTCAGCCACGCCTTCAGTCTCCCGGAGCGCGCGGAACCTCGAGGGAACCATGCCGTTCCGCGCGTCGGGATCTACGGTGCCAGCGCCACCACCCTTCGGCTCAAGTCCTCTCGCCTCTATCTCCCCCTGCGCACGGGGCCCGCTTACCCGCTCGCCCGTACGCTCCTGCGCAGGGGTTCACCGGCAGAAAAGACCGCCTGATGGCGCGCGTTCTGCTGGTCGGCAAGGGTCCGCCCGATCCCGGCGGGCTGTCCAGGGTTCTCCAGGACATCCGGGCCAGTGCGCTGCTTCAGCGCCACGAGGTCGAGTTGCTCAACCTGACGCGCGCAGACGAGCCGGATGGAGGGCGCCTGACCGCCGGGAATCTGAGGCACACGCTCTCCGATGCGTACAAGGTGTTCAGGGCAAGCTCCACAGCGGAGGTGGTGCACATCCATTCTGCGCTCGCTCCCCATGTGACGCTGCTGAGGGCCGGATTGCTATCACTTGCCGCACGCGTGCGGGGGGCCCGAGTCGTGGTGCACGCTCACGGGGGCCGGTTGATAGGCGCACTCGCAACCCCCCTGCGGCGACTGCTGGCGCGCGTCGCTCTCTTTCCCGCGCACCGGATCATCGCGGTTTCGACCGAGGTGCGAGATACCCTTGCTGCGGCGCTGGGCGAGAAGCGGATAGTGGTCATCGACAACGGCATCGACACGGCCATGTTCAGCCCGAAGAGGACCGTGCACGATCCACCCAGGATCCTGTACGCCGGGGTCCTTTCACCCCGCAAAGGAGTCCTGGACCTGCTGACGGCTTCTGAGCTCCTCAGTGAGCGCGGTGTGGAGCACGAGCTCTGGCTCGCAGGTGGCACTCCGGGGGAGGGTGCGCAGGCCGAAGCGGTCGTGCGCGCCGCTACCGCCAAGGCGGCGCGGTGGCTGGGGGTGCAGCCGCCAGACGCCATGCCGGGCCTCTATCGGAACGCGGATGTCTTCTGTCTACCCTCATGGTGGGAGGCGATGCCCCTCTCGGTGCTGGAAGCCATGGCGAGCTCACTTCCGGTGGTGGCCGCGCGCGTGGGGGACATCCCGCGCGCGGTCTCCGACGGCGTGACGGGACGCCTCGTGGCCCCCAAGGATCCAACCTTGCTCGCGGACGCCTTGGAGCCGCTGCTCAGTGATCCTGATCTGCGAAGGAGCATGGGACGCGCCGGCCGCCAGAGGGTCGAGCAGAACTTCGACATCAACGTCACATGTGCGAGCCTGGATCGGCTGTACGAGAACCTGGGAGCATGATTGGGGGGACGTCCGGCGAGCCGGGTGGCCCCGCCGAGAGGGGCCGACTCGTGAGACGTGGTTACCTCGTGGTCGTCGTGGTCGTCGCGCTGCTGCTGATCCTAAGCCTCGGTCTGATGCTCGAGCGGAACGGCGACCAGCCAAACCCACCCGATGTGGGTGCGCTCGTCTACAGAGGAATGTGGATCGACAAGGAGGAGCTCGACACGATCCCGATGTCGGGCAGCGGCTGGGACCAGTTGAAGGCCGTTGCGGATGGAGACTGGGGAGCCGCGGACCTCAGGGACAACGACTCGAACCACGACGTCGACACGCTTGCGGGAGCCCTGGTCTTTGCCCGCATGTATCCGGAACCGGCGGCCGAGGATTACCGGGCCCGCGTCGCCGACGCGATCGCGTCCATTCCCGGCACGGAGGAGGGCGGCTCAGAGAACAGTGCCTTGGGGCGCAACCTCGCTTCCTACGTCATCGCCGCAGACCTGATCAACTTTCCCGCCTACGATCCCGAGAGGGAGGCCGAGTGGCGCGAATGGCTGGACGAGGTGCGAATCAAGCCCCTTGTCGACGACTTGACGATGATAGAGAACCACGAGCAGCGGCTGAGCAACCACGGAACCATGCACGGGGCCAGCCGGGTGGCCGTCGACATCTACCTCGGAGACCGTGACGACCTCGAGGCCGCGTGGACGATCTGGAAGGGCTACTACGGGGACACCGAGTCCTACGACGACTGGTTGTACGACGGTGACACGTCCTGGTTCTGCGATCCGGCCCAACAGCAAGGCATAAACCCCCCGGGATGCATCCGCGAGGGCGTCGACCTCGGGGGAGCTCTTCCGGCGGAGATGCAGCGCGGGGGCGGCTTCACGACCGGCTGTCCGCCTCCGGATAACTATCCCTGGGGCGCGCTGCAGAGCGTGGGTGTTGCCACAGAGCTCCTACACCGCCAGGGGTACCCGGCCAGGACCTATCAGAACGAGGCCGCCAAGCGCGCCTACGACTTCCTGTGGGACCTCCATCAGCGCTGTGGGGACTGGTGGGTCGTGGGAGACAACAGGTGGCAGCCCGCGCTCGCCAACCACATGTTCGGCACCGACTACACCGAGTTCGAAGAAGCCGGTCACGGGAAGATCATGGGCTGGACGGAGTGGACGCATGGGACCCGCGCGGCCGGCTCCTGACGAGCCCAGATCCAGGGCCGTCAGTACTTGTGCGTTCGCCTCGGCATCAGGCGACCAAGGCGTCCGAGGTAGTTGCCGAGAACGCTCTTCAGATTGGCCGCTCCCCCGACGAGGAAGCGTCCGTAGGGACGCCGAATAAGCTCGAGGGCGCTGCGAGCGACCAGTGGTGCGGTCGCGAGCTTGTGCCTGCGGGTCACCGGCGCCCGGGTGTAACCAAGCCGGTCCATATCGGCTCTCACGAGCCACTGGCACAGGGCGACTTCCTCCGGCGCCAGCGCCTTTCGCCATCGCTGCACCGAGTCGCTGGAGATGCCCCGGTCGCCCGACGGTGCCCGCCTCAGCCGTTCGCCGGCCAG
>JBOGWW010000109.1:0-3677 GCA_050693655.1 Actinomycetota bacterium
CGCCCCCACGATCCCACTCTCGCAAGGACCGGACGATGTCCCGACCGAAGCTGCAGAGCCTGATGACGGCAACCCTTAGTTGCTTCCTCACGCTGTGCGTCTTCGGTCTCCTTTTTGTTTCTCAAGCCGAGGCGATGCGAGCCAGTAGGTCAAAGTCCCAGTCCCCCGCTCTCACCCAGACGGCGGCGAAGTCAAAGCTCCCGTTCGAGATAGCCGGCGAGATCGATGATCTCTACCCCGGTGCCCGCGTTCCCCTCAACGTGAGGGTGACGAATCCTCACGATCACCCGCTAAGAGTGCGGTCGATCGAGGTCGAGGTGCAAGACAGTGGCCGGGCCGGCTGCGGGCGCGAGTGGGTCAGGCCGGGCCGCAACGTCAGGATCTCTGCTCTCGTCCCCCCGAAGAGCTCCGCGTTCTTGTCCTATCCCGTGTGGATGCTCGATGATGCTCCGGCGACTTGCCAGGGCGCAACCTGGACGCTGGACTTCGAGGGCACCGGAAGCGTACTGGGAACGCAGGTTCCACCGGACGAGGACAACCCGCCGGACGACGGCGCCGCCGACCCTGAGAACGACAACGACTCGGTACTGCCCTTCACCGGATTCAGCCTCCTCACGATCGTGGGTCTGGCGTTGGCATCGATCCTTCTCGGACTGATCCTGTTGCTGCGACGCCGCTGGGAGGAGCTAGCGTGATCCGCTGGTTCCGATCCATCATCGTGCTGGCCTTGGTGACCTCGCTTGTCTCGGTCGGCCCCGCCGCTCTGGCCGCCTGGAACAAGACGTCCGACGGCCACGGTCACAGCCGAGCGATCTCGATGCCCTCGGGAAGCACGCCCTGGACGTCCGTCTCCAATCGCACCGTCGTCGTCTCCTGGTCGGCGGTCACGATGCCGGGCGGTATCCCGGTGGATGGCTACAGGGTGTTTCGCTACGACGCGGGTGGCTCTGCCATCCCGGTTACGGGCGGTTGCGCGGGCGTGATCGCCGCTCTCGACTGCACCGAGACGGCCATGGCACCAGGTAGCTGGCGCTACTCCGTGGCGCCGGTCTACAAGTCGTGGCAGGGCGCCGAGGGTTCGCTCAGCTCGGCCGCGGTCGTTGCGGCTCCCGCATTGAACCTCTCCGGCTCCACGAACGTCACCTCGTTCCCGGCCACGCTCAGCGGGACCGTGAACAACTACATCCCGGGCCAGACGCTCACGATGAGGCTGAACGACCCCACGAACGGTCTCGTCCTTGCGGCAACGGTTACCCCCAGCTCGATTCCGGCCGACGGCCAGGCGACCATTCAGGTGACCGTCCCGTCGAGCGTGGCCGACGGCGGCCACACGCTGTATGCGGTGGGCAGCGGAGGCGACGTGGCGGCCGCGTCCTTCAACGTCGGCGTGCCCAGCCCGCAGCCCTCTCTGCTGATACCGAACGTCGGCGTTGCCGGCCGGCCGGAGCGAGGTGACAGGGTCGAAGTCACCTTCTCGGAGCCGCTTTCGGTCTCGTCACTTTGTTCGGCGTGGAGCAACGACAACGCCGACCAACAGATCACCGGCAACGGTGTGGTCACCGTGCAGATCGCCAACAACCAGCCGGGCGGTAACGACGTCCTCACGGTCACTGCGAACGCCTGTGGTGCGCAGGGCTTCAAGTTCGGGTCCATCGATCTCGGCTCGCCGAACTTCGTCACGGCGACGAGAACCTTCGAAGGAAACGGCGGCCCCAACCGGTCGGTGGTCGACTACTCCGCGGGCCAGCAAAAGCTCGTGATCACGCTCGGGGCGGCCTCCGGAGGAGTGGGGACCGTGTCTCAAGCGGTCACCGCCACCTACACCCCGGACCCGTCGATCGCGGGGACCAACGGACGCCTCGTGAGCGGGAGCGCGAGCACGTCGGCCGTGCATTTCTGAGAGATCCGTCCCTAACGCTCAACGCTCCTCTCGCCTGAGGGGAGGGGGGATCTCGGGGTGGGACTCGCGGAACCAGGCCTGTTCCCTCTTGCCGATCTTCGTCCTGGACGCGTCGCCGAACCAGAACTCACGGCCGATCGCCTGCCAGTTGTTCTCGGCCTCGAGGCGCCCCAGCAGCGACGCGACACCGAACGACATCCGGTTGAACGTCACCATCACGGCGGGGATGCCGACCTTCCGCAGCTCGTTGAAGGCCTTGGAGCGGGGGTCGAACCCTCCCCGCCCCAGCTCGGCGACGAGCTCGGCGCTGAGCTTGACCCTGCGATCCTCGAGGATCGGCCGGTTCATCTCGCGCAGGTGCTCCCAGATGGCATCGATCTCCGGGGTCTTGCGAGAAAGGATTCCTATGCCCTCCAAGGCCTCACGCCCGCGCTCCTTGTCGTTCTCGATCAGTGCAAGCGAAGTCTCGATCAGCAGTTCGTGGGTTCCGGGGTCGATGGCTCGCACCAACCCGTAATCGAGAAAGGCGACGCGTCCATCTTCGAGCAGGAGGTAGTTGCCCGGGTGGGGGTCGGCAGAGAAGAGCATGAAACGGTTGAGGCTCCCGTAGAAGAAGCGAAAGACGATCTCTGCGATCCGATTGCGCTCGGTGAAAGGCTTGTCGAAGGCCTCCATGAAATGCTCGCCCTCGATGAACTCCTGGGTGATCACGCGCGTGCGGCAGTAGTCCATGAAGACCTCGGGCACCACGATGTAGGGATGACCCTCGTAGAGCTCGGCGAACCTCATCTGGTTGGCCGCCTCGCGGCGGTAGTCGAGCTCCTCGAGCACCCGCTCCTTCACCTCGTTGGCCACTTCCTTCGGGTCGAGATTGGGAGCGATGGCCACGGCCAGCTTGCTCATGGCGCTGACGTTGCGAATGTCGGATCGGACGGCCTCGTCGACACCGGGATACTGAACCTTGACGGCCACGGGCTGGCCCCCGGGAAGTGTGGCTTTGTGCACCTGACCGATGGAGGCCGAAGCGACGGCTTCGTCGACAAACGTCTCGAAGACCTCCTCGACGGGCTTGCCGAACTCCTCCTTGATCACGCGGCGGGAAGCGGCGGGTTCCATCGGGGGGGCCGAGTTCTGAAGCATCGTCAGGGCATCTCGGTAGGTGGACATGTACTCGGTCGGTTCGCCGAACTCGTAAAAGGACGCGATCTGACCGAGTTTCATCGCCGCGCCCTTCATCTCACCCAGCATCTCCACGAGCTGCTGGGCGGTCTTCTCGTGAAAGCCCCCCAGGAACTCTTCCGAACGTTCGGGAGATGCAAACGACTTGAAGCGGGTACCGACGAAACGAGCCGCTCCCTTGCTGGTCGCCCCTGCCAGCCTCGCGCCGCGCTCGAACCAGCCGGTCGGTATGGGGTCCTTGCGGTTCTTGTCGTCTGCCATCGAGGGCTACTCTAAAGGGGTGCGGATGGCAGAAGTGAAGTGGAGCCTGGTCCTCGCCGGCTTGCTCGTGATGAGTGCCTGCGCCGACGGAGTAGGCAGCTCCGCCCCGATTCGTGCGACCGAACCCGTCTACGGCGAGGAGGCCGCATCGCCCGGCGAAGCTCCCGCCGATGAGATGCCTCTTGCCTACTCCAACAAGCGGGCCAGGAAGCACGTGAGAGCCCTTGCCAGAGACATCGGCCCCCGCGTTCGGACGAAGCGCTCCGAGTGGAGGGCCTCGAAGTACATCCGCCAGAGATTCAAGAGCTTCGGGTACGAAACGAAGGTTCAAAAGTTC
>JBOGWW010000110.1:0-5658 GCA_050693655.1 Actinomycetota bacterium
GGCCCTCGACGAGGTCTCCAAGAAGTACCCCGTTCTTCAGATGAAGGGCGGAGTGCTCGAAGGCAAGATCATCTCGGCCGAGCAGGCGAAGGAGCTCGCGACGCTCGAGCCGCGCGAGACCCAGCTCGCCAAGATCGCCATGATGATGAATCAGCCCGCCACGCTCACGGTCAACGCGCTGGCCGCGTTGCTGCGAGACCTCGGCTCGATGCTGGCCCAAGTGGTAACCCAGAAGGAATCCAACGGAGCTAAGGAAGAGGAGTAGATCCATGGCCAACAAGACCCTGAGTCACGACGAGGTACTCGACGCCATCTCGAACTGGACGGTGCTCGAGCTCAGTGAGTTCGTGAAGGCATTCGAGGAGAAGTTCGGCGTGAGCGCCGCAGCTCCGGTCGCGGTTGCCGCCGGGCCCACCGGCACCGGTGGAGCCGAAGCGGCCGCCGAAGAGGAGAAGGACGAGTTCGACGTCGTCCTCAACGCCGCGGGTGACAAGAAGATTCAGGTCATCAAGGAGGTCCGCAGCCTGACCAGCCTCGGCCTGAAGGAGGCCAAGGACCTGGTCGACAACGCCCCCAAGCCCGTGCTCGAGAAGGCCAACAAGGAGCAGGCCGACGAGGCGAAGGAGAAGCTGGAGGCCGCCGGCGCCACCGTCGAAGTCAAGTAATAGCCCGAAGGCTCAGCAGGGGTGGGCCCTGGGGGCCCGCCCTTTGCGCTATTGGGCGGCGGATTTGGTTGCTGCTTGGCGGGGTCGCCGCCCGCTCGGATCGGTCCCACCGGGCCAGAGGCCGGCATCGAAGGGGAGAATTGGGCGGGGGCGGGCCTTTGGGGCCCCGCGCCGCATCCTTCGTGCGAAAACCTCCGGTGAGCGGAGTTCTGTGCACGGAGAATGATCTTGCGCTCTTCCAACCCCCTCCTGGGAATAGATGGACCGGACAGGGTGTTGACCCAGGAGCAACACCAGGATTATGGTGATTTCTGGCCCAATCAGAGGGGTACCTATACAGGCGCTGCCACGATCAGGCCAATTTAATAGCTGGATTGACGCGGGTCTAGGCGTCCGCCTATACTCGCGTGCTGCTGTGTCCACCCCCTGTGCGTCTCAGACGTTCTGTCGCGCGGCTAAGAACCGCCCAGTTCGATCCGTTCGGGGAGCAAGCTTCAGAACCGCCGTCTAGCACCACCAATGAGGAGGCTCGCTTGTCGTTCAATGCCCTGCGCGAACGCCGCACTTTCGCAAGACTCACCGAAGTCCTCCCTCCCCCGGATCTCATTTCGGTGCAGAAGGAGTCCTTCACCTGGTTCCTCGAAGAGGGCCTGAAGGACACGCTCAATGACATGTCCCCGATCGAGGATTTCACGGGGAACCTCGCACTGCAGTTCCTCTCCCATCGCTTCGAGCCGCCGAAGTTCGACGAGGACGAGTGCAAGGAGAAGGACCTCGATTTCTCTCGCCCGCTGTTCGTAACCGCCGCCTTCATCAACAAGGAGACCGGCGAGATCAAAGAGCAGACGGTCTTCATGGGTGATTTCCCGATGATGACCGAGAAGGGCACGTTCATCATCAACGGAACCGAGCGAGTGGTGGTCAGCCAACTCGTTCGATCCCCCGGCGTCTATTTCGACCGCAGTGTCGACAAGACATCCGACAAGGACATCTACACGTGCAAGGTCATCCCCGCGCGCGGCGCATGGCTCGAGTTCGAGACCGACAAGCGCGACACCGTCGGTGTGCGCGTCGACCGCAAGCGTCGCCAGTACGTGACGGTGTTGCTCAAGGCCCTCGGGTTCGGCGACGACAACGAGATCCTCGAGCTGTTCGACGGAGCGGAGTCGATCGCGGCCACTCTCGAAAAGGACACGATCGAGACCCAGGAAGAGGCCCTGATCGACGTCTATCGCAAGCTCCGACCGGGCGAGCCGCCCACGGTCGAGAGCGCGCGCAGCCTGATCGAGAACCTGTTCTTCAATTCCAAGCGATACGACCTCGCGCGCGTCGGCCGCTACAAGGTCAACCGCAAGCTCGGCTTCGAGTCCTCCGAGGACTCCATCACCGAGATGGGCTCGGTGCTCCGCAAGGAGGACATCCTCGAGACCATCCGCTACCTCGTGAGGCTCCACGCGGGCGACCCCGACTACGAGACAGACGACATCGACCACTTCGGTAACCGTCGCGTCCGCCCCGTCGGCGAGCTCATTCAGAATCAGATCCGGGTGGGTCTCTCCCGCATGGAGCGCGTGGTCAAGGAGCGCATGACGACGCAGGACGTCGAGGCCATCACGCCTCAGACCCTGATCAACATCCGCCCGGTCGTCGCCTCGATCAAGGAGTTCTTCGGATCCAGCCAGCTCAGCCAGTTCATGGACCAGACCAACCCGTTGGCGGGACTCACGCACCGGCGTCGTCTCTCGGCTCTCGGCCCCGGTGGTCTGAGCCGCGAGCGCGCGGGCTTCGAGGTGCGCGACGTGCACCCCAGCCACTACGGTCGCATGTGCCCGATCGAGACCCCGGAGGGTCCGAACATCGGTCTCATCGCGTCGTTGTCGACCTACGCGCGGCTGAACCGCTACGGCTTCGTCGAGACGCCCTACCGCAAGGTCGTCAAGGGCAAGGTGACGGACCAGATCGAGTATCTGACCGCCGACATGGAGGACCGATCGATCATCGCCCAGGCCAACGCGGTGCTCGACGCCAAGGGACACTTCACCGACGTAAAGGTGCTCGCCCGCGCCCGGCACAACGACCCCGACTACGTCGATCCGTCCGACGTCGACTACATGGACGTCAGCCCGAAGCAGATCGTGTCGGTGAGCGCGTCCTGCATTCCGTTCCTCGAGCACGACGACGCAAACCGCGCCCTCATGGGCGCAAACATGCAGCGCCAGGCCGTGCCCTTGCTCAAGCCCCAGGCCCCCATCGTCGGGACCGGGCTCGAGTTCCGCGCCGCAACAGACGCCGGCGATGTCGTCGTCTCGGAGCAGGACGGCACCATCGAGGAGGTCACCGCCGATCGCATCGTGATCGCGGCCAAGTCCGGACACGATCGTCACATCTACAGGCTCGAGAAGTTCCGTCGCTCCAATCAGTCGACGTGCATGAACCAGCGCCCACTGGTGCGCGAGGGACAGAATGTCAAGAAGGGCGACGTGCTCGCCGACGGTGCTTCGACCGACAACGGCGAGATGGCGCTGGGCGCAAACCTCATGGTCGCGTTCATGTCCTGGGAGGGTTACAACTTCGAGGACGCCATCATCCTGTCGGAGCGTCTGGTCAAGAAAGACGTCCTCAGCTCGATTCACATCGAGGAGTACGAGATCGACGCGCGCGACACCAAGCTCGGTCCCGAGGAGATCACGCGGGACATCCCCAACGTCTCCGAGGAGGTCCTCGCCGACCTCGACGAGCGGGGCATCATTCGCATAGGTGCCGACGTCGGCACCGGTGACGTGCTCGTGGGCAAGGTCACCCCTAAGGGTGAGACCGAACTGACCCCCGAGGAGCGCCTGTTGCGCGCGATCTTCGGTGAGAAGGCCCGTGAAGTGCGCGACACCTCGCTCAAGATGCCCCACGGAGAAGAGGGCAAGGTCATCGGGGTGCGCCTGTTCACGCGCGAGCAGGGCGACGAGCTTTCCCCGGGAGTCAACGAGCTCGTCCGCGTATTCGTAGCTCAGAAGCGCAAGATCTCAGAGGGCGACAAGCTCGCCGGCCGTCACGGGAACAAGGGTGTGATCTCGAAGATCCTCCCCGAACAGGACATGCCGTTCCTGCCGGACGGAACTCCGATCGACATCATCCTGAATCCGCTCGGTGTGCCCTCGCGCATGAACCTCGGCCAGGTGCTCGAAAGTCACCTCGGCTGGGTCGCGAAGCACCACTTCGACGACGGCGATCACACTCCCGACCCGGGCAAGTGGCACGAGGCCGATCCGCAGTGGGTTTCCACGCCGGTGTTCGATGGTGCGCGCGAGGACGAGATCCTCGAGGCCCTCGGCACGGTTGCGGAGCGCAAGACCGAGTACCCGCTCGTCAACAAGGTCGGAAAGGCCCAGCTGTACGACGGGCGTTCGGGCGAGCCCTACGACAACGAGATCACCGTCGGGTACATGTACGTGCTGAAGCTCAGCCACATGGTCGACGACAAGATCCACGCTCGGTCGACGGGGCCCTACTCGATGATCACGCAGCAGCCGCTCGGCGGTAAGGCCCAGTTCGGTGGCCAGCGCTTCGGCGAGATGGAGGTCTGGGCCCTCGAGGCCTACGGCGCCTCCTACTGCTTGCAGGAGTTGCTGACGATCAAGTCGGACGACGTGCTCGGCCGCGTGAAGGTCTACGAGGCCGTGGTCAAGGGCGAGAACATCCCCGAGCCCGGCATCCCCGAGTCCTTCAAGGTGCTGATCAAGGAAATGCAATCCCTCTGCCTGAACGTCGAGGTGCTCTCGGCAACTGGCGAGGAGATCGAAATGAAAGAGATCGACGAGGACATCTTCCGCACCGCGGAGGAACTGGGCATCGACCTGTCCCGTCGCGAGCCATCCAGTGTCGAGGAGGTCTGAGTAACTTGCTAGACGTCAACTACTTCGATGAACTGAGGATCGGGCTCGCCACCGGAGACCAGGTGCGAGCCTGGTCCAACGGTGAGGTCAAGAAGCCCGAGACCATCAACTACCGCACGCTTCGCCCCGAGAAGGACGGGCTCTTCTGCGAGAAGATCTTCGGTCCGACGAAGGACTGGGAGTGCTACTGCGGTAAGTACAAGCGGGTCCGCTTCAAGGGCATCATCTGCGAGCGCTGCGGCGTGGAGGTAACCCGCGCCAAGGTCCGGCGCGAGCGCATGGGCCACATCGAGCTCGCGGCCCCGGTGACCCACATCTGGTACTTCAAGGGCGTTCCGTCCCGTCTCGGATACCTGCTCGATCTCGCTCCCAAGGAGCTCGAGAAGGTCATCTACTTCGCCGCGTCGATCGTGACGTCGGTGGACGAAGACAAGCGGCACAAGGACCTCCCGGATCTCGAGGAGGAGATCTCCCACGAGGTCGCCCGCTTCGAGTCGGACCGCGACCGCCGCCTCGAGGAGATCCTCAAGGAGACCGAGGCGCGCCTCGAGGAGATGGAGGGCCGCAAGGCCCGCAGCTCCGAGAAGACCGCGGCCAAGAACCAGAGCGAGCGTCAGCAGAAAGAGGTACGCGAGCGAGCCGAGCGGAACATCGCCATGACGCGCGACGTCTTCGAGCTGTTCCAGAACCTCACCGTCAAGCAGATCGTCGACGACGAGGTTCAGTGGCGTGAGCTCAAGGACCGCTACGGCGAGTACTTCCAGGGCGGCATGGGGGCCGAATCGATCAAGGACCTGATCTCCAACCTCGACCTGAAGGCCGAGGAGGAGTTCCTCCGCGACCAGATCAAGACGGCCAAGGGCCAGAAGCGCCAGCGCGCGATCAAGCGCCTCAAGGTCGTGGCTCCTTTCACGGAGGAGACGAAGAAGAACTCCCCGCTCGGCATGGTGCTCGATTGCGTGCCCGTCATTCCACCGGACCTTCGTCCCATGGTGCAGCTCGACGGTGGCCGTTTCGCAACCTCGGACCTGAACGACCTGTATCGCCGAGTCATCAACCGCAACAATCGCCTAAAGCGGCTTCTCGACCTCGGAGCTCCCGAGATC
>JBOGWW010000111.1:0-5887 GCA_050693655.1 Actinomycetota bacterium
GCCGACCTACCCGATGCAAACCTCCTGGTGGAGACCACTGCGCGCCCCTCCGGTCGGCATAATCCGGTAGTCGGCATAATGCGACTTCCACCACAAGCTCATCCACCTCTACGGCTGGCGGGTCGAGCTCGGAAAACGCGCCGGGGTGGTGCACTGGTTCCGGCCCGGCAACCGGCCCTACGAGCCCAACCGGGCGCCGCCCGACGAGGACGCCAACTCGATCCCAGAGGACATCAACTCACCCCGGCAGCGCGAACTGGTTCCCGATTAGCGCGCGCGGCCCCGCCCGTCCCCGATCAAGCGGTGGCTACCTTGATAGGCACGCGCCCGGTGAGGAACGAAAAGAGCCCGCTCGCCGGTGTTTCCGGCGGCGGGCTCTCCCCGGTGGTGGTGCGGGTGGTGATTTAGCTCTGCAGAACGGCCTGTACCTCGATCTCGACGTCGAGCGACTTGCTCACGAGCACGCCGCCGGCCTCGAGGGCCTGGTTCCAGTTCATCCCCCAGTTCTCGCGCTCCAGCCTGGTCTTGGCGGCGAACAGCGCCTTCGTGTTCCCGAAGGGATCGGTCGCCACTCCGTGAGCCTCGACGTCAAGGGTCACGGGGCGGGTCTCGCCCCTGATGGTGAGGTCACCCACCAGCTCGAAGCGTCCTTCGCCCTTGTGACTGAGCTTGGTCGACTTGAAAGTCAGTTCGGGGAACTGATCTGCGTTCAGGAAATCCGGCGAGCGCAGGTGGGCGTCCCGGTCCGGCTGGTTGGTGTTGATGCTCGCGGCCTTGATCGAGGCCTCGGCCCACGACTTGGCAGGGTCCTCATCCACGTGGATGGTGCCCGAAAACTCCTCGAAACGGCCCCGGACCTTGGTGATCACCATGTGGCGGGCGACGGCCTCGATGCTGGAGTGCGCCGGGTCGATGACCCAGTCCCCCACCTGTGGCAGTTCGACGCCGTTGACCTCCCGTACCGCAGTGTCCATGCTCATAGCTCTGTGCCCTCCGTTCGGCAGTTCCTGGCTTACTTGTACTAACAACTGTTGCTGGCGCAACGATATTCCCCGGACTTTTTGGTTGTTCTTGCAACTAATCTTGGCCAGGCCGTATCCTGGATGTATGCAGAGACTCGCGGAGGCTCATCTGTTGAAGGACGACGAGCGACTGACGACCTGGAGGCTGTTCCTGGAGTCCTACCGCCGCGTCCTCGATACCCTCGACGACGAACTGCAAGCGGAGCGGGGGTTGCCCCTGACCTGGTTCGACGTGCTCGTCCAGCTCTACCGGGCTCCCGATCGCCGGCTCCGCATGAATCAACTCGCCGGGCGGATACTCCTGTCGAAGAGCGGGCTCACGCGCCTGATCGACCGCATGGAAGCCGAGGGGCTGGTCGAACGGGCCTCGTCCCCGAACGATCGGCGAGGCAGCTACGCGGTTCTCACGCCTCGCGGCGAGCGGGTCCTCAGGGAGGCCACACCGGTGCATCTCGAAGGGATCGAGAAACACTTCGCCTGCCATCTCACCGCGGCGGAGGCGAGGACCCTCGCCAGGGTGTTCGAAAAGATCAGGGAGCCGCTGATAAGCGCTGCGGAGTGCGCCCCCACCGACTGAGCGTCTCCCCCACCCGGGCGATCAGGCGCTCGAGGCCCGAGCCAGCTCCCTTGGAAGAGCGCGCGCGTGAAGCACGACGAGCTCCTGGACCGCTCGTGTCAGCGCGATGTACAGCATCCGGTAGCCGTGCCAGCTCTTCCTCGACGATGCGGGCGGGCTCGACGAGGACGACGGCGTCGAACTCGAGACCCTTCGCCAATTCCGGCGTCATCAAGGTGATGCCGGTGTGCAGGTGCTGGGCCCGCCAGCGATCGCCGCGCGGATCCAGGGCGGTGAAGG
The DNA here is from genome assembly GCA_050693655.1 of Actinomycetota bacterium. GTDB lineage: Bacteria > Actinomycetota > CADDZG01 > CADDZG01 > WHSQ01 > WHSV01. The sequence continues at coordinate 1,879 of JBOGWW010000111.1, forward strand.
CGTCCCGCGCCGCTTCCCACAGCGTCCCGGGAACGATCGCGGCGACGGTCACCCAGCGGTCGGCGAGTGCCGTCGCCTCGGTCCACGTCCTCGTGAACAGATCGCCCTCCCCCACCGAGTACAAGCGAGGGGCGGCCCCCTCGGTACGAATGGAGTCGGTTGCGGAGACCTCGGACGCCACCGCCGGCAGCAGGCGTTGGCGAGCTCCATGACCGGTAGCGGTACCCGGTAGCCGACCGTGATCTCGAACGACTTGGCCTCCGCCGCCACGTCCAGCGAATCGATCGCCGCGGTCCACTGCGTCTGCGCCCGGAGTCCCGTCGCCTGCGCGAGGTCGCCCAGTACCGTCATCGATCCAGTGGTCGCGCGCCTCCCCAGCATGCGCAAATCCATTTCGGAGAGGTCCTGCGCCTCGTCGACGATGACGTGCCCGTAGACGAACGAGGGTCCCGACACCCTGGTGGTCGCCTCGTCCAGCAGCGGCAGGTCGGCGCGCGCCCAGGGACCTCTACCCGACCGCTTGCGCCGCGCCCTCTCGAGCGTCCCCAGCTCTTCCTCGTTCAGCAGCCCGGCCGCGGCGGCGCCCAGCAGCGGGCCCCCGGAGAGAACCTCCTTGACGACCTGCGAGGGGTTGATCGTCGGCCACAGCCGGTTGCGGGCCGAGCCGAAGGACATAGCCCGACGCAGCTCCGACAGGAAGGTCGCTTCGTCCAGCGAGGGATCGTGACGCCGGGCGAACAGCCGGAAGGCGAGCCTCTGCCGACGCTCGGTGAACAACTCCCGTCCCAGCGCCAGCGTGCCGGCTCCCGCGAGGGACTTCTCCCGCGCGTCGGCCACCTGAGCGCGCGGGATGCTAACCCTCCGCGACAGCACGTCGAAGGACAGGTCCTCGGCCGGTCGAGAGATCTTGAGCTCGCACGCACGCCGGATGAGCTCCGCCATCCGGCGATCGCCCTTCAGCACAACGACCTCCCGCTCCTCGGTGATGGTGACCGGGTAACGCCTTCCGAACAGGCCCTCGATCGTGGTCTGCCGGACCGAGGTCTCGCCGAGCGAAGGGAGCACCCCCGAGATGTACTCGAGGAAGGTCGGGTTGGGACCCACGACGAGCACGCCGTCGCGTTCCAGCTCGACGCGGTGCTCGTAGAGGACCCAGCGAGTCACGGATCGTGGCCCGGTAGAAGGGCGCCGCGACGGGAGCTCGCCAGTCGACGACCACGGGCTCATCGTCACGATCCTTCACGTGCCGGCGGCCGATGTAGTGCCGCGGGCCCTCCTCCTCCTCGTCGATGCGTCCAAAGCAGAGGGGGACCGCTCTGTTCGCTCAGGGAGCGAAGGCGGGCCTCCAACTCGGCGCGCACGATCCCCGAGTCGACCTCGGTTCCGCCGTACTCGCCCTCGACGAGGCGCGCGGTCACGGCGCGCATGGCCTCGAGGCAGGCGCGGGCGCGGTCGATGTGAGCTTGTTCGGTCTCGAGATCTGGGTGGGGCACCCGTACTCCCGTCGTGCCCGTTCGGCGGTCGCGGCGCGGCGGAGCATTGTTACGAAGCTCCGCGTGTTCGTCAAGGCCCGCCGGCCTAGGCTTCGAAGAGGTCCGCAAGGAAGTTCGTGATGCCCTGAACGCCCGCGTGCTCGGTCTCGGGCAGCTTTGGCTCCTCGGCCCCCGCGAGCGTCTGCTGGTCGAAGAGCCGCCGCACGTCGTCTCCGATGAAGCGTGTCAGTTGAGCGTAGGTATGGGGATCCTCGGTCCCCATCCGGCGGTGGTAGTAGCGTAGGGGGAAGTAGACGCTCAGGTAGTCCTTCGCACGCGTGAGGGCCACGTAGAGGAGCCGGCGTTCCTCCTCGATCTGATCCTCGTCGCCCGTCGCCATGTCACTCGGGATCATTCCGTCGGCTGCATGGATCACGTGCACGACGTCCCACTCGCAGCCCTTGGCGGAATGGATGGTCGAGAGATTGAGGTAGTCCTCGTCGAGCAAGGGGGGACCGGCCAGGTCTCCGGTCGAGCTCGGTGGGTCGAGCGCCAGGTCGGCGATAAAACGTCCGCGCGCCCTGTAGCCGGAGGCGATTCGCTCGAGCTGGACGAGATCGGCGATGCGCGCGGCGGCGTTGTCGTAGACGCGCAGGAAGACCGGCTCGCACCAGCGGCGCAGACGCTCCACCTGGACCGCGGGTGGAGGGGCGCTCTCGACGCAGTCGGCGAAGGCCTCGGCCAGCGACCGCAGCTCGTCGAGGCCCGGCCTCGGAATCGTCGGAGGCTTCTCGATGAGCAGCCTGAGCGGCGAGGGATCGGGCGGCGCCTCATCACTGCGGCGGACCTGAAGGTGCTCCATGACACGGCTCGCGGTCGCGGGCCCGACCCCCTCGATCAACTGAAGGACGCGAAACCAGGCCAGCTCGTCGTGCGGGTTCTCCATGATGCGCAGCAGCGCAACCACGTCCTTGACGTGGGAGGCCTCCACGAACTTGAGCCCTCCGAACTTCACGAAGGGGATGTTGCGCCGGGTCAGCTCTATCTCGAGATGCGCGCTGTGGTGACCGGTCCTGAAGAGCACCCCTTGCATCTTCAGAGCCGTGCCACGCTCGCGCGCATCCAGGACCTGCTTGCAGACCTCGTCCGATTGCTGCGACTCGTCGAGACAGGTCACGAGCCGGGGGCCGCTACCCGCGGCGCGCCGGGACCAGAGATCCTTCTCGTAACGCCGCCGGGCCCCCGCGATCACTGCGTTGGACACATCCAGGATCGGTTGCGTCGAGCGGTAGTTCTCCTCGAGCTTGACGATCGTCGTGCCGGCGAAGTGCTCCGGGAAATCCAGGATGTTGCTCACGGTGGCGGCGCGGAACGAGTAAATGGACTGAGCATCGTCCCCGACCGCCATGACGTTCGCGTTCTCGGCTCGCAGGGCTCGAAGTATGTCCGCCTGAACTCCGTTGGTGTCCTGATACTCGTCCACGAGCACGTGGTCGAACAGTGACCGGACCCGAGCTCCGGCTTCGGTGTGGACCAGCAGTGCGTGCCAGTAGAGCAACAGGTCGTCGAAGTCGAGCACCGCCTGTTCGCGTTTGCGGGCGGTGTACGAGGTGAAGATCGCCGCGATGCCCTCGGCCTCGTCGCGGCACCAGGGCCACTCGGCCTCGAGCACCTCGGGCAGCTTGGTGCGGGAGTTGACGGTGCGCGAGTAGATCGCGGCGAGCGTCTCCTTGCGCGGGAAGCGCTTGGGCCCGTGGCCGAGCTCGAGCTCGTTGCGCAGCAGGTTCATCAGGTCGGCCGCATCGGATTGGTCCATGACGGTGAAGTTCGGAGGCAGGCCGAGCGCCTGGCCGTAGCTTCGCAACAGACGGTTGCCGACCGAGTGAAAGGTCCCGCCCCAGACGCGGCCGGTGCGGGTCCGGCTCGTCAAGCGGCCGGCCCGGCGCAGCATCTCCTGGGCCGCCCGCCGGGTGAAGGTCAGCAGCAGGATCCTCTCGGGCGCCACTCCCCGCTCCACGAGGTGGGCGACCCTGGTGGCCAGGGTCTTGGTCTTACCGGTCCCCGCCCCCGCGATCACGAGCAGCGGCCCCTCGCCGTGCTCGACTGCGGCGCGCTGCTGCAAATTCAGGTCGGCCAGGTACTCGGGCCGAGTCTGGATACTCGCATCGAACATGCGTTCGAGCATACGAGCAGAGGCACGCGGGGGCCCGCATTTGACGGCCCGCTTCTAGAGATCCAGTTCCTCGAGGGCCAGCAGGTAGCCCTCGCTGTAGCTGGGAAACTGGGCCACGGTGTCCAGCATCACCTCTATGGGAACCTGCGCCCTCACGCCGAGCACCGCCTGGTGGATCCACTCCGCTGCGAGCGGCGAGACCGCCCAGGCCCCCACGAGCGTCTTCGTCGCTCGGTCCGCGACCAGACCGAGGTGGCCGCGCGGGTTCTCCTCGTAGGTGATGGGCCGAGCCAGCAGCGCGGCGAGATCGATGGTGGCGGTCGCCACGTCCATGCCCTGGTCGCGCGCCTGCTCCTCGGTCAGG
>JBOGWW010000112.1:0-3704 GCA_050693655.1 Actinomycetota bacterium
AGCTTCAACTGATGACTCTGCCCGAGATGCTTGGCCTGGGCATCGGGAGCGACGAACCGGGATGCCGGCCGGGGTAGGAGGATCGCGCCGAACATGATCACGACGATGGTTATGACTATTCGTGCGCTTGGCTTCAATGCCCCATACCCCATTAGCTTCCGTTTGCGTTGGTGTCGGCCTCGCCTCCGACTCCCTGCGGCGGCCCCATGCCCACCCCACGGCCCATCCTTTCCCAAGGTTTCTCCCTCCGATACCAGATCCCTTCCTTTTCTTGTATCCGGGCGCCGGAGCGGAGGGGAGGTCCTGCGGGAAGGCCCTCCGCTCCACCGGGGGCCGTGACCCGATGCGCTAGCGTCGGCGGGTGCCCGCTACCGGAATCCTGCTGGCCGCCGGCCTCGGCGAACGCCTGCGGCCCCTGACCCATACCCTTCCGAAGCCCGCGCTTCCGCTGCTCGATGTGCCCCTGGGGGCCTGGGGGCTGTGCAACCTGCTCGAAGCCACCGACCGGGTCGTTGTGAACGCAAGCTATCTGAGCGAGGTCACCTTCGGAGCCCTGGCCGGCTACGGCGAGTTCGAGACGCTCGACGAGGGACTCGAGCCCTGGGGCACCGGCGGGACACTCGCCGCCCTTCGAGACCGGATCCCGGAGACCGCGCTCGTATTCAACGGAGACGCGCTGGTGGAGGTCTCCGCCGCGGAACTGCTCGACGCGCACCACCGCTCCGGCGCAGCGGCAACGGTCGCGGTCGGTCCGGTGGGCGCGGGGGCCGATCTGCTGGTATCCGGCGGGCGCGCCACGGGGTTCATCGATCGCCGAGCTCGTCCGGACCTCGCCGGGGCGCGCTACCTGGGCGTCGGCGCCTTCGAGGCCGCCGTGCTCGACTCGATCCCCGAGAGTCGTCCCGCGGGCCTGGCCGAGTCTTTGCTGCGACCCCTGGCCGAGCGCGGTGATGTGAAAGTCTACGAAACGAGGTCTTACGCACGCGACGTCGGCACCGTGGCGGGCTACCTCCAGGCCTCGCTCGATCTTCTCGAAGGACGCGGGCCCCCGACTCCCCGGCCCCCGCCGGGCGAGCTCGTCGACGTCGAGGGGGGCCGCGCTTACCTCGGTCTCGATGTGGGCGCCGACGAGGAGTCGATCGGGCCCGGGGCCATGGTGCTCGCCGGAGCCGCGCTGCACGAGGGCTCCTACGTGTCCAACGCGATCGTCTGGCCCGACGAGGAGGTCCCTGCGGGAACGAGGGTCGCCGGCGGAGTGTGGGCGCGCGGAGAGCTCCTCCCGGCACGCTCGGCGAGGTCCGACCCGGAAACGACGTGAATCACGTTGCTATGGGGGTCGAGCCTCGAACTCAGAAGATGGTTCGGTCCGCCAGGTTCGTAAGCAGCGGCGGGTACACGAGCAGCACCACCAGCACCGCCGCCGCGAGGCCCATGGCCGCGGTAAGGAGCCGGGGAACCTCGACGGGCTCGGGGATCTCCGGAGCGTCGAAGAACATCCTCTTGATGACCGCCAGGTAGTACCACGCGGCGATCACGGTGTTCACGCCCATCACGATGGCCAGCCAGTAGACCTCGGCCTCGATCGTCGCCGCGAAGACGAACAGCTTGGCGATGAGCCCGGCCATCGGCGGCGCCCCCGCGAGCGAGATCAGAAAGCCGCCGAAGAGCAACGCCAGCGCGGGACTTCGCTGCCACAGGCCGGCGTAGTCGTTGATGAAGTAGGAGCCGCCGCGCCGGGCGAACGCTATCGCGGAAGCAAACGCACCGAGGTCCATGATCCCGTATATGGCCAGGTAGATGACTGCGGCCGCAAAAGCCTGCTCGTTCGCCGCCGGATTGTCGGGATTGATCAACGCGAGACACACCAGGATGTAGCCCGACTGGGCGATCCCGGAGTACGCGAGCAGGCGGATCACTTGTTGCTGGCGCAGCGCGATGAGGTTCCCGACGGTCATCGTCAGCGCCGCGAGCACACCGAAGGCCGGAGCCCAGGTGTCGGCGACCTCGGGGAAGGCCTTGAACATGAGCACGAGCAGCCCGACGAAACCACCGATCTTGGAGGCCGTCGAGAGAAAGGCCGCTACGGGCGTGGGCGCCCCTTCATAGGTATCGGGGGCCCAGAAGTGGAAGGGGACGGCCGAGATCTTGAACGCAAAGCCCGCCACGACGAAGAACACGCTCAAGACGATGATGGGTTGATCGGCATCCGCGCCGATCGAAGAGCGGATGTCGCTGAGGATCGTCGAGCCCGTCACCCCGTAGACGAGTGACATGCCGTAGAGCATCACTCCCGACGACAGCACGCTGAACAGGAAGAACTTCAACGCGCCCTCGTTCGACTTGGCATCACCTTTCCTCAGAGCGACCATGACTATGCCCGGGATGCTGATCAGCTCCAGCGCGATGAACAGAGAAATGAGGTCGCGCGCGCTCGCTATTACCAGTCCACCGAAGAGCGAACACAGCAAGAGGAAGTAATACTCGCCCTGGTAGTAGGTGCCGGCCTTGAAATAGTGAAAGCTGATCGCGAGGATGATCAACCCGAGCACGCAGAACAGGGCCTTGAACAGCAACGCGAAGGCATCCACCTCGAAGGTTCCGGCCAGCGTCGTCGTCTCCGTGTTGATCAACGAAACCACCGCTGCGAGCGTGCCTATGATTCCGGCCGCGGACAGGGGCATCGCGATCCACTTGGCATCCCTCGGCAGGAACAGGTCCGCGACCAGCACGAGACAGGCCGCGCCCGCCATCACGAATTCGGGCGCGAGCGCGTGCCAGTCGATGCTGGGTTGGGCCACGGACTGCGCGAGAAGGGGTTCCACCTAGGCTCCGAATATCCCGCTGAGACCCTGCACCGCGTCGGCGGTGACGTTGGTCAGAATCCCCGGGTAGAAGCCCGCCACGACGATCAGGATGAGGAGCGGCACCCAGGAGACCCACTCGAGTCGCTCGACGTCGAAGATGCCCTTACCGGACGCGAACCTCTCCGGCACAACTCCGAGATTCACGCGCTGAATCGTCCACAGGAGGTAGCCCGCGGTGAGAACGGTACCGATACCGCCGATCACCATCAGCACGCGGAACAACTCGACGTTCAGTTCCGGTGCCGGTTGGTAGGCACCCAACAGCGCCAGCATCTCGCCCCAGAACCCGGCCAGCCCGGGAAGGCCCAGCGACGCGATCGCCGCGTAGGAGAAGACCGAGCCGAAGCGCGGGATCTGTTTGAGCATTCCACCCAGATCGGCGATCTCGCGTGTGTGGTAACGCTCGTGTATCGACCCTGCGAGGAAGAACAGCATCCCGGTGATGAGACCGTGGGCCACCATCCCGAAGACCGCGCCGTTGATCCCGCGGTCGGTCAGCGTGGCGATACCGAGCATTACGAAGCCCATGTGTCCCACCGATGAGAACGCTATGAGCCGTTTGAGATCCGTCTGCGCAAAGCAGCACAACGAGCCCCAGATGATCCCGATCACCGCCAGGATGCCGATGACCGGCGCGAACGTCACTGCGGCGTCGGGCAGGATGGGCAGCGCGATGCGGATGAAGCCGTAGGTCCCCATCTTCAGCAAGACGGCCGCCAGGAGCACAGAGCCCACTGTGGGGGCCTCGGTATGAGCGTCGGGCAGCCAGGTGTGGAACGGCCACATCGGGACCTTGATCGCGAAACCCAGGAACAGGCCGAGGAACACGAGGTTCTGGAA
>JBOGWW010000113.1:0-13104 GCA_050693655.1 Actinomycetota bacterium
GGCTGCGGGCGGCCTCGGAGCGGTGCAGCTCACTCAGGCTCTCGGCGATCGCCAGCTTGGTTGCGTCCGGCATCGAGGCCCTCACCACCGCCGGCTGTATCGGAAACGGTCCCCAGGACTCGATGACCCTGAGCCTGCCGGCACGACCGGGGTGTTCCGCCCGCTCCATGATCAGCACGTTCGAGTCGATGGCCGCTGCGTTCACCTTGCCCTCCAGCACGAGCCGCAGCGATTCGAGGTGGGAACCCGAAGCGACCGCGGAGGAGAAGAACTCCGAGCCGGCCGGCAAGGACCGGAGGCGTTCCAACACGCTGTGCCATCCACTGAGGGAGCGAGCGTCGTTGTAGGCCCAGGTCCGTCCCCGGAGCTGCTCGAAGCGGGTGATCTCGGAGCCGGCCCGCACGACCACGTCGGAGAAGTACACGGGCCGGCCCTCCGTCCGCGCGTCGGCGAACACGGGCGCGACGGGCAGCAACTCGATGCTGGGATGCTTCGAGGAGCCGAGAAGGACGAGCGAGGGTGCGCACATGAACCCGACGTCCGCTTCGCCGAGCTCGAAGGGATCGTCCGTTAAACGGGGGCCGGATATGCGCGGCTCGAGCGTGAGTTCGGCACCTCCACCGAGCCGGCTTCCGAGGTGATCGGCCACCACGCGAAAGAATCGCTCCGGGATGCTCGGGGCCAGGTAGGTGATGACTCTCAGCGGGGATTCCATGGCGTGCGTCTTAGGCCTAACTTTCGAGCGCGAGGACCGCGGGATGCTCGAGCAGCTTGACGACATCGAGCATGAACCTTGCCCCCGTCATGCCGTCGAGGATCCGGTGGTCGAAGGTGACCGAAAGGTTCATCATCAGACGCGCCACTATCTGTCCCTCGCGCACCACGGGTCGCTCGCTCGCCTTGTGCACGCCGAGGATCGCGGCCTGCGGATGAAACACGATCGGCGTTGCCATCAAACCGCCGTAGGGCCCCGGGCTCGTGACGGTGAAGGTCGAACCCCGAAGCTCGTCTGACTTGAGGGATCCCTCGCGCGCCCCGCGGGCCAGCCGGTCGATCTCGTCGGCGATCTCCGACACTCGTTTTTGATCTGCATCCCGGACCACGGGAACCATCAGGCCCGACGGGGTCTCGACCGCGATGCCGATGTCGTAGCGGTCGTGGACCACGATCTCCCCGGCGTCTTCGTCCAGCATCGAATTCAGCATCGGGTACGACCTCAACCCCGCCACCGCCGCCTTCACGATGAACGGCAGGACTGTGAGCTTGACTCCCTCGGGGTTTCGCTCGTTCGCCAGCCTGCGCGTAGCATCCAGTTCCGTCACGTCGCATTCCTCGACGTGAGTGACCGGGGGCACGAGCCGGTGCGCCTCCGCCATGCGCTCCGCGATCGTGCGGCGAATTCCCCGCAGCGGTACGCGCCGGCCGCCCGCGGGGAGCGGCTCGTGCCGCGCCGCGAGGGTTTCTACGTCGGACCTGAGAATGCGCCCGCCGGGGCCGGAGCCGCTGACCGCGGCGATGTCCACACCGAGATCCCGTGCGAGCTTTCGCACCGGCGGCATCGCCTTGACCCGGCCGTTGCCGGCCTGGTCGGTGCGCCGGGCGGGCGGCGAAGGTGGAGGTCCTCCACCGGCGACCGCGGTTCGGGGGGTTAGCTGCTCGTCGACCTTGACGGGGGCCGGTGGTGCTGCGGTGGACGCGTCCTCACCGATCGAGATGAGCACGGAACCGACGGGAACGATGTCACCCTCCGCGTAGTGGATCTTGGACACGACCCCCGCGAAGGGCGAGGGAATCTCGGCCGTCGCCTTGTCGGTGATCACCTCGACGATGAGGTCGTCCTCTTCGACCACGTCGCCCTCTTTCACCAACCATTTGTCGATCTCGCCCTCGGTGACTCCTTCGCCCAGGTCGGGGAGCTTGAAATCTGGCACTTGTCGGCCTCTCTAGAAACTCAGGACCTTCTCGGCGCCGCGCGTGATGCGCTCGACCGAGGGCAGGTAGTCGTCTTCATTGGCGAACTGCGGGAAGGGCACATCGAAACCGGTGACGCGCCCGACGGGGGCCTCGAGATCGAGCATTACGCGCTCGTGGATGAGGCTGGAGACCTCGGCGCCTATGCCGGCCGTGCGAGGAGCCTCGTGCACCACGAGCGCCCGCGCGCATTCCGAGGCGTGCCGGGTGATGGCATCGACGTCGAGCGGGTAGAGCGAACGCAGGTCCACCACTCGCACCGAGGTGTGGTTCGTGGATTCCAGCTTGTCGGCGGCCTCAACGCTCAGTGGAACCGTCGCCCCGTAGGCAAAGATGACGATGTCGTTGCCCGCGCGTGCCAGGCGCGCAGTCGAGAGCAGCGAGGCGGCATCACCGTTGACTCTTCCGATTTCGAAGGGCATGGCATCCGGCACCTCTTGTCGCCCGGCCCGGTAGATGCGCTTGGGTTCCATGAACACGACCGGGTCGGGATGCGCGATCGCGGCCAGCAGCATGGAGCGCGCGTCGGACGGTGTAGTGGGACATACGACCTTTAGTCCGGGCGAGTGGACGAAGAGCGCCTCGGGTGAGTCGGAGTGCAGCTCGGGAGCCCTGACGCCGCCCCCGAACGGTATGCGAATCACCATGTTTGCCGGACACTCACCATTCGTGCGCCACCCGTATCGTGCGACGTGCACGACGATTTGCTCGAACGCGGGATAAACGAACCCATCGAACTGGATCTCGACGACCGGGAGCATCCCGTAGAGCGACAGACCCACCGCCGAGCCGACGATCCCCGCCTCGGACAAGGGCGTGTCGATCACCCGCTCGCCGCCGAACTCCTTCAGCAGGCCCGCGGTAACGCGAAAGACGCCACCGGTCTTCGCCACGTCTTCGCCGAGGAGGACTACGCGATCGTCGGTCGAGAAGGCCTCGTGCAGCGCCCTGTTGAGGGCTTCGACCATGGTCAGCTCGGCCACGTCACTCTTCCTCCGTGCTCGTCTTGGTCTGTATCTCGACGTCACCCGTGGAGGAAGGAGTCGGCGGCTGCGGCGGCGCGGCCTCCGGTTTGCGGGCGACCGAGTTCACTTCCTCGAGGCCCTCGGTGAAGGTCCAGGGGTTGTCCGAGGCGTAGACGTGATCGAACATCACCTCGGGTCCGGGCTGCTCGATCGATTCGAGGCCCCGGACGCCCTCGGCGATCATCTCCTTGGCCTCCGCCCGCAACGCACCGTCATTGTCGTCGTCGAGGAGGTCGAGCCTGCGAAGGAATCCCGCCATGCGGGCGACGGGCTCCAAATGAGTCCACTTCTGTGTCTCGGACTCGTCCCGGTAGAGCGAGGGGTCGTCGGCCGTCCCGTGCGCCTTGATGCGGTAGGTGAACGCCTCGATGAGCGTCGGGCCATCGCCGGCGCGCCCGCGCTCCAGAGCGTCCCTGGTCGCCCTCCAGCAGGCGAGCGGATCGAACCCGTCGATTCGAATCCCCGGGATGCCGTAGGCGGCCGCTTTCTCGGCCACGGTGCGAGTCGCCATCTGGCGGGTCACCGGCGTCGATATCGCCCACTGGTTGTTGGTGCAGAAGAAAACCGTGGCACATCGAAAGACGCTCGCGAAGTTGAGGGCCTCGTGGAAATCGCCCTCGGAGGTCGCGCCGTCGCCGAACCACGCCAGCGACGCGGTGCGGTCGCCTCGGATCTTCGCGCCCCACGCGACACCCGTGGCGTGAGGCAGGTGCGTGGCGATGGGCACACAGATCGGGCCGAGGCGATAGTCGCGCGGGTTGTAGAAACCGGCCGGGCCCCCGTAGCCGCGCACCCAGCCCAGGACCGTCGCCACCGGAAGGCCCCGCAGGATGCCGACCGAGCACTGCCGGTAGGAGGGGAAGACCCAGTCACCGTCTTCGCAGGCGAACAGCGCGCCGGCCGAGGTCCCCTCCTCCCCCCAGTACAGCGGGTAGGTGCCCACCCGGCCCTGACGCTGCAGCATGACCGCGCGCTCGTCGAAGGTGCGCAGGATCACCAACCACCGGTAGAGCTCGAGCAGCTCTTTCTCGCCGAGTCCATCGGGTACCTGGTGATCGGCGAGATCACCGCCGTCTCCGATGATGCGAAGTGGTTCCGGGACGCTCATGGTCTTCTTCTCACGCTCGTTTCGATTTGCCGGTGGCTATTGATGGCCGGGCGTGCCGTATTCGGTTGTGCGCAACAAACGAATCCTGCTGATCTTTCGAATCCGGTCCAGCGCGTACTCTTCCGCAGCGGCGGCGGTGGAGATGCTGCGCTCGCGCGAGAGGGCGAAGATGTGCTGTAGCTGCTTGTAGATGCCCTCGACTCGCTGCATGGCGCGCTCACGGTCGTAGCCCCTTAGCTCGTCCTCGACGTTCATGAGCCCCCCGGCATTGATCACGAAGTCGGGCGCGTAGAGAATTCCGAGGTCGCGGAGCTTCTCACCGTGTTCGGGGCGAGCCAGCTGGTTGTTGGCGGCTCCGGCGATGATCTTGCAGCGGAAATCACTGATCGTGTCGTCGTTGATCATGCCTCCGAGGGCGCAGGGCGCGAAGACGTCCGCCTCCATCTTGTGAATCTCCTCCAGGGGCAGCGTCTCGATGCCATGAGTCGAGACCGCGCGCGCTAGGTTGTCCACGCTGATGTCTCCCACGGTGACCCTGGCCCCCTGCTCGACGAGGTAACCGCACAGCGCGAACCCCACCTTGCCTACACCCTGGAGCGCGATGGTGCGGCCCTCCAGCTCGGCGCTGCCGAAGGCCTCGAGGACGCACGCCTTGATGCCCTGGAGGACGCCATAGGCGGTCACCGGCGAGGGATCGCCCGAACCTCCGTAGGTGCGCGAGCAACCGCACACCCAACGGGTCTCTCGCCGGACCGTGTCCATGTCGTCGAGTGCAGTTCCCACGTCCTCGGCGGTTATGTAACGGCCGCCGAGCGTCTCGATGAAGCGGCCGTAGGCGCGCAGCAGCTCCTCGGACTTGACCCTGGTGGGGTCTCCGATGATGACGGCCTTGCCCCCGCCGAGATCGAGACCGGCCGCCGCGGCCTTGTACGTCATGCCCTTGGCGAGCCTGAGCACGTCGATCAGCGCCTCTTCTTCGTTTCGGTAGTCATAAAAACGGGTCCCACCCAAGGCGGGACCCAGTGCCGTCGAATGAATGGCGATGATCGCCCGAAGACCAGATTGATCATCCGAGCAAAATACGACCTGTTCGTAGCCATCTCCATTGATGTGCTCGAAAACGCTCATTGCTGCGGTGACCCCCCGGTGTCGGTTGCGGCTTCGGTGACGCAACCCCGATGTGGTTTACAGGCAGATGGTACCAACCAGATTGGGAAAGCTGTTTTCCGATTGGATTTCGTTCGCCGGCGGCCGAGGAAGCCGAAACCCGGCGCCCAGGAGGTGAGTGGGAGCGCAGCGCGCGCCCGGGGCTCCGCTCGTGTCGATCGTTTCCCAGCCTTTCGTTCAGTTCAGCGTCGTCGTCCTTGGTTTGGTTCGAGGCGAGCAAAAAGCTGGGTCGCGTTCATGATCCGAACCGAAAGCGGGTAGACGATCAACGGGGAGCGGCCAGATGAGCTGGCCCCCTACCCTGCTCACCCTGTCGATGCCGGTTGCTTTCGGAACCTCGCTCAGCGACTGAGGAGCGTGCTGTTAACACGGGCCACCGTTAGCATGGCGCCATGATTCGTACCGCCTACCTACGCATCTACGAACCCGCCTCGACCTTCACGGAGGACGAGCAGCGTCGCTGGCTTACGGACCCCGACGACGGCGAAGCGAGCGATCATCCCCGCTACCGGGCCTGGCTGGTCAGCGGCCGCCTCCCCGCCGACGAGGCGGGTTACCACTCGACCGAGAACGCGTTCGTCCGCGAGGTGGACGGGGAGTTCTACCTCTGTCCCTGGAGGACACGCCTGCGCATGCTGGCCGGGTTGCTGGCCTTCCGAGACAGCGTTCCCGAGGAGGTCGCGGACGCCTTCGTGCCGCACGGCGAGGCCCAGCGCGCGGCCAAGGAGCTCGCCGCCCTCGACGAGCGCTTCCCCGAGATCCGCTCGCACATACTTCATGCGAACTGGCACGTCCCGCTGCGCTGGTTCTCGGCCTTCGATCCCTCCGAAAGGGTGCTCGTCGAGGATCGCAGGGGGCTTCGGATCCGTTACGAGACGCGCATCGCCGAAGCCCTCGCCCGGCTCTCCCACGTGGTCACGGTGCTCGAGGAGACCTGGCTCGATGAGGCGGTCGTCGCCGCGCTCAAGGAGCTCTCCGCCTGGCTCGAGGAGTTCTCACCGGAGGCTTTGCTCGAGCTCGACTACGGATCGGTGGCGGGCATGTTCGACCACGACGAGCTGGTCGAGGACCAGGGTGCCGCCGAGGTGGCCGCCTGCATCGAAGCCTTGGAAATGGGGGACGGACCGCGCGCGAGCCGTCTTTTTGGTGAGCTCACGGACAAATGGGCGACCGTCCGCGCCCACGAGATCGTTAATTAGTCCGTTTGGCCCTGCTTTGGGCCCATGGTGCCTAGTTGAAATTGGCTACTCCTTCGTAGCCTTGCACAAGTACGGAAAATGGCTCTATTGGGCCATTCCGCCCAAAGGTCCGAGAGGTAATCATTATTCGCTGAAGACGTGTCCGACGATCACAGGGTCATGGGTTCCTGGAGCAGGGCTAGTCGGACCTTAGGAATGGAGGGCAGGATGGAGGCCCAGAAGGACGACCTTCTGACGCCGGCTGAAGTCGCCAAGCTTTTCCGGGTGGACCCGAAGACCGTCACCCGGTGGGCTAAAGCCGGGAAGCTTTCCTCGATTCGGACGCTTGGTGGACACCGCCGCTACCGCAAGGAAGAGGTCACCAGGTTTCTCGAGGGAACCACGTCCGGCAGCGTGGAGCTGCGCTAAAAACCAAGAGAGCCGGAAGAAAAACGGACGCCATGTTCGTGGCGTCCGTTTTTGTTGGTGGCGTGGCGAGGGGCAGAATCGAACTGCCGACACCGCGATTTTCAGTCGCGTGCTCTGCCTACTGAGCTACCTCGCCCGGACGATGTTTGGCGCCCCTGACCAGATTTGAACTGGCGGCCTTCTCCTTGACAGGGAGATGAGCACTCCTGACTGCTCCACAGGGGCATACGGGATTCAGAGGCTACCAGAAACCGATTCGGCCCCGAGTCCCCACTCTTCGGAGCTTTCCCCCCGCCCGCGGGATTCTGCTCCTCGGAGTCGTTCCCTATGCTCGTTCGAGGAGCTGTGGCGAGTGACTGGAAGGATGAGGGAGCATGAGCGAACGCTCGAAGTGGGACCTTCGGACGATCGTGATCGCGGCGGTGGCCGCAGCCGTGATCGGCACGGCCCTCCCGGCGGTCGGTGGGCTGCTCGAGGACCGGGGCCTCAAGGAGAACAGCGGGGGGCAAGCCGTCGCTGCGAACATCGGGCCCGGCCGCAGCGTCAAATCGGCCGAGTGCGATCCCACCGGCACCAACTACGTCTCCTGCGGAAGCGTGCGGCTGAGGCTTCCCCGCCGCGGTCGCGTCCTTTTGACCATGGACGGAGCTTGGGCGACATCCACCGCCCCCTCCGTGGGACGCTGCCGTTTCTTTGGACCGGGCACTTCCAACGAGCAGGTCAACTTCGGCGAACCCACCGATTCGGAGACCGATCACCACTTCGGTTTCAACGAGGTGACCAGGAGAGTCCTCAAGGGACGGCGCACCTTCGGACTTCAGTGCCGCGAGTTCACGGGCGACACGATCAAGTTCAAGGAGATCATGATCTCGGCCGTCTACGTGGGGCGGCGCTGAGCGAGAGAACGGGGCCGGCGGGAGCGGACTCGGCGAGATCTTCCCGGCGTCGCTAGGCCGTCCTGCGGCCTCCACTCATGGACTCGGCGACACCAATCAGGAGGACCGAGGCGATCACGGCGAAGATGAAGCCCAGGAAGTTGAGTTCCATGATGTCGCCCGTCCCGATGAGGTTGGCGATCGTCCCTCCGATGACGGAGCCGACGAGGCCGAGTAGGAGCGTGGCGAGGATGCTCAGGTTCTGGCGACCGGGTTTGAAGAGCCGCGCCAGGGCGCCGATGATGAGTCCCGCAACTATGAATCCAATCACCCGATGTCCTTTCTCAGACCTATCAGTGAGCCTTCGTTACCCCGGCCCCCGCCTTTCAAGCTCCGAGCACGATCCTCGTGGGCGCGGCGGCGCTGTGGCTCCGGAGGGACGGGCGACTCGAGGGAAGAAAGCATGGAAAATCAACCCTTGTCACTAATGCACTAAACCCCTACAATTCCGCCAGCTCAGGGGTTGCGGCAAGAGGCACGGCAGGGTCATCACCTAACGGGGTCACCCGGCCCCGCGCCTTGGCTGCTCGCGCCCATAAGCACCATCCCAAAGGGGGGATGTCAGGTGGTGAGAAGGGCATTGCCGAGGGGTTGCGCGGCCCTCTCCGTAGTTGTGCTGTTCGCGCTGTTACTTGCCGGTCCGGCGGGGGCACGGCCTCAGAATCCGAGCCGGAGCCACGCACACAGCTCCGGCAAGGCGCCGCTCATCGGCCTGAACAGGGCGTCCGCGATCGACGACCGCTACATCGTCGTGTTCGACAAGGAGGCCCCAGCCTCCGCAGTGAGCACAGCCCGAGTGAATGTCCGCGCCATGGGCGCCAGGGTTCTACAGCGTTACAACCATGCGCTGGATGGGTTCGCGGCAAAGCTGTCGGAGCGTTCGCTCGAAGCGCTACGAAGCAACCCGCACGTCGCCTACATCGAAGCGGACTCCCGGGTGATGGCATCGGACACGCAATCGCCGGTGATCTGGGGCCTGGATCGAATCGATCAGCGGAACCTTCCACTCTCGAATAGCTACACCTACAACGCAACCGGGACCGGCGTCACCGCCTACATCATCGACACGGGGATCCGCTTCTCTCATTCGCAGTTCGGAGGCCGTGCGATCAGTGGATACGACGCAGTCGACGGTGGTTCTGCCGACGACTGCAACGGGCACGGTACGCACGTCGCGGGAACCGTCGGGAGCACGACCTACGGCGTCGCCAAGAACGTCCGGCTGGTGGCGGTGCGCGTGCTGAACTGTCAGGGCTCGGGAACCAATTCCGGCGTCATCGCCGGAGTTGATTGGGTGACCGGCAACCATGCTGCGGGTCAGCCCGCCGTTGCGAACATGAGTCTCGGTGGTGGCGCCAACTCGGCTCTGGACAACGCCGTCAACAACTCGATCAGCGACGGAGTCTCCTATGCCGTGGCCGCCGGCAACGACAACCGCAACGCCTGCAACTACTCGCCTGCGCGCGTCGGTGCCGCGCTAACGGTCGGATCGTCGACCTCGTCCGATACCCGCTCGTCGTTCTCGAATTACGGCAGCTGCTTGGACCTGTTTGCGCCCGGCTCGAGCATCACGTCCACGTGGCACACCAGCAATACCGCCACCAATACGATCAGCGGGACCTCGATGGCCACTCCACACGTTGCGGGAGTCGCGGCGCTCTACCTGCAGGGCAGCCCGACCGCATCGCCCTCCACGGTTCGCAACGCGATCGTCAACTCGGCGATACCCGGCGCTCTGTCCGGGGTCGGGTCGGGGTCCCCGAATCTGTTGCTGTTCTCGCTATTCGGAACGGCACCACCGCCACCTCCACCGTCCGGATGCTCGCTCGCGGAGTCCTACAACGGATCTCTGTCGGGCTCCGGAGACTACGACCTCCACCCCGGTGGCACCTACTTCTACTCGAGCCGGTCCGGAACGCACCGCGGTTGCCTGCGCGGTCCCTCGGGAGCCGACTTCGACCTCTACCTCTACAGGTGGAACGGTTTCGGCTGGTCGGTCGTGGCGCGCGGCGAAACGGCGTCCTCGTCGGAGGACATCACCTACAACGGAAACGCCGGCTACTACCTTTGGGAGGTCTACTCCTACAGCGGCAGCGGCAGCTACAACTTCGGGATGACGAGACCCTAGCCCTCGTCGCCAGGATTTGACACCCGGGGGCAGATGGGGGTAGAAGAAACCGATTGCAGAAACCGATTTCTGAAAGCGGTAGCTATCGCCTCTGTCTACGATGTAGCGGAACGGGCCAGCGTGACGCCGGCCACCGCCTCGCGCGTGCTCTCGGGCGGCGACTATCCCGTGCGTGCCGAGACGCGCGCGCGGGTGCTCCAGGCCGCCGCGGAGCTGAGTTTTCAACCCAACCGCCTGGCCCGAGCACTCGTTACCGCGCGCACCTCGACGATCGGCGCGATCGTTCACGACATCTCGGATCCTTACTTTGGTGAGATCGTGCGCGGACTCGAGGACGCCGCGCGCCTGCACGGCTATCAGCTGTTCGTGTGCAGTTCGGATCGAGACGCCGAGCGCGAGCTCGAGTACGTCCAGGCGCTGCTTTCGTACCGGGTCGACGGACTGGTGTTCGCCGGAGGTGGCATAGAGAGGGACGACTACAAGAGAGAACTCCGCAAGACGCTCGATGAGTTTCGCTCGTCCGGCGGGGCGGTGGTCATGCTGGCTCCGAACTCCTACAAGACCCAATCCGTGCTTCCCGACAACGAAGGCGGAGCTCGGCTCCTCACGCGCCACCTCATTGGGCTCGGTCACCGCGTCATCGGTTTCATCTCGGGTCCCGAGCACTTGCGAACCAGCAAGATACGACTGCAGGGGCATCGCGCGGAACTCGAGGAATCCGGTCTCGGCTTCGAAGCAGATCTGGTCGAGAGCGGCCACTTCACTGCGCAGGGCGGGGCCAAGGCGATGGCGACCTTGCTCGAGCGCCGATCCGATATCACCGCAGTGTTCGCGTCGAGCGACCTGATGGCCTTCGGAGTACTCAGCGAGCTGGCGGCCCGTTCTATTCGCGTGCCCGACGACATGTCGGTGGCGGGCTTCGACGACGTACGACCCGCGGCCTATGCGGGCGTGCCGTTGACGACGGTGGCCGTACCCATGCAGGAGCTCGGGGCCGAAGGCGCGCGCGTGCTACTCGAAGTTTTGGCGGGCAAGCGTCCGCGCGCGCGCGTGCTGCCCGTGAGGCTCGTCGAGCGGCGCTCGACCGCAAAGGTCCCAACCACTCAACGGATTCAGGCATAGACCGGTCGTAGGCTCAACCGAGGAAATGGGGGAGACGATGAAGGGGCAGCTCAGAAAGATCGTGGTTGGCCTGGCGCTGCTGGGCCTGATCCTGTCGGCATGCGCGCCCGACAGCGCTACGGAGGAGACGTCGGGGGGCGAGGAGAGCGGCCCGATCAAGATCGGAATCTCGCTTCCTCTGACCGGCGACTTCACCGAGCCCGGCGAAGGAGTAAAGAGGGGCTACGACCTCTGGGCGAAGCACATGAACGAGAACGGTGGGCTCCTGGGTCGAGAGGTCGAGTTGGTTATCGTCGACGACGGGTCGGACCCCAACAAGGTGGTCAGCGACTACGAGCGACTGATCAGCGTCGAGAACGTGGACCTCGTTTTCGGCCCGTTCTCATCGCTGCTCGTGATCCCGGCTTCGGAGGTCGCAGAGAAGTACGAGATGCTGTTCGTCCAGCCGGCCGGAGCCGCGCCCGACGTCTTCAACCGGGGACTCGAGTACCTCTTCTACGCCGCGCCCGCGGTCGCCGACGATCACGGACGCTACTTCAACGATCACATCCTCAATCTTCCCGAGGGCGAACGGCCCAAGACCGCGGCCTATCCGGAGTTGGACGATCCCTTCGCCCAGGCAACGGCCGAGGGCATCCGGGTTGCACTGGAGGAAGGCGGCATCGAGACCGTTTTCAAGGAGGTCTATCCCCCCGACCAGAGCGACTTTGCCCCCATCGCATCGAAGATCGCGGACAGCGGCGCGGAGCTCGTGGTCGGTGGCACCCAGTACGAGGATTCCGTGAGCCTCCTTCGCTCGTTGCAGGAGCTCGACTACCAGCCCAAGGCGATCATCTCGAGCACGGGCCCGACCCTCAACAGCTTCGGCGAGGCGATGGGCGACGCCGCCGAGGGCATCATGGCACCGGTCGGGTATCACTCCAAGGCCGATTTCCCCACCAACCCGGAGTTCGTCGAGGCCTACGAGGAAGAGTATGGAGAAGCTCCCTCGGAGGATCCCGCCAACGCTTACACGGTTGGCCAGATCGTGCAGCAGGCCGTCGAGGAGGTCGGATCGGTCGAGGACCAGGATGCACTGCGCGATTACATCCGGGAGAATGAGTTCGAGACGATCGTCGGGCCGCTCAGCTTCAACGAGCGCGGCGAGCCGCAGAGTGCGCACATGATCCTTCAGTGGCAGAACGGTGAAATCGAGATCGTTCTTCCGGCAGACGAGGGGGTACAGACGGCGGAGATGGTCTTCCCAAAGCCGGAGTGGTAGTCCATGCCCTCGTTTGACCTGCTCGTCCAGGCGAGCGCCGTCGGAGTGATGACGGGAGGTGTCTACGCGCTTCTCTCTTCGGGGCTGACCTTGATCTTCGGGGTGATGAAGATCGTGCACATCTCCCACGCGGCGTTCATTATCTTCGCCGCCTACCTGACCTACTTCATCTCCAACAACGTGGGGGTCGATCCACTCCTCACCATCCTATTGACGGCCCCACTGTTCTTTGGGATCGGCATGCTCGTCCAACGGTTCCTGCTCAGCCGGTTGAAGGAGAACCACACGATGATGTCGGTGCTCCTGACGTTCGCGATAGCGATCGTGCTCGAGGCCGGCATGGGGTTGCTTTGGACCTCTTCGCATCGCTCGATCAATGTCGCTTACGGCCAAGAGGCGTTCAACTTCGCCGGCGTACGCCTGCCGGTCGATCGTGTCCTGGGGTTCCTCCTCGCGGCGACCACCCTGGCACTTCTCTTTGCCGTGCTTCGCTACAGCCGTTACGGGCATGCGTTGCGCGCAACCATTCAGCACCCCGCCGCCGCGCGACTGGTCGGCGTCGATGCACAGACGGTGAGCGCCGTGGGCTTCGGCATCGGCCTTGCGACCGCGGCGGTGGGAGGCGCCATTCTCGCGATCCTCGTGCCATTTTTCCCCGCGACGCACTATGCCTGGATAGGACGCCTCATGGCGATCATCGTCTTGGGAGGTCTCGGGAGCGTGGGCGGTGCCGCGATCGCCGCGCTCGCGATGGGCGTCGTAGAAGCAGTCGTCCTGGTG
>JBOGWW010000114.1:0-9126 GCA_050693655.1 Actinomycetota bacterium
GGCATGGACGTCATCTGGACCGGTGAGTACGCGGTCAACGGATGGCTCGAAAGCCTCGAAGACGTTCGCAGCGAGATCGAAGAGGTGACCATCCCCGGAGCCTTCGAGTCCGCAACCTGGGAAGGCGAGCTGTGGGCCGCTCCCTACAACAGCAACGCCGGTTTCCTTTACTACCGCACCGACCTCGTCGACCAGCCTCCGACGACGTGGGACGAAGCCATGGAGATCGGCATGGAGGTCGCCGAGCAGGAGAACATCGCTCCCTTCGTGGGTCAGGGTGCTCAGTACGAGGGCATGGTCGTTAACTTCCTCGAGTACTACTGGGGCGCCGGCGGCGAGATCTTCAATGAGGACGCCTCCGAAGTGCTGTGGGACGACGGCATCGCCGAGCAGGCGGTGGAGTTCATGCGTGAGGCGAACGAGGGCGGGTTCTTTGCGTCGGGGTTCAACACCTTCCTCGAGGAGGAGGCACGTAACGAGTTCCAGTCGGGCAATGCAGTATTCATGCGCAACTGGCCCTACGCCTACGGTCTCGCCAGTGACGAAGCCGAGAGCGAGATCGCGGGCAACTTCGACATCGCTCCCCTCCCCACCTTTACCGGGGAGGGAACCATCTCCGCTCTCGGTGGGTTCAACAACGCAGTGAGCGCGTTCAGTGACAACAAGGACGCCGCGCGGGAGTTCGTGAACTGGGCATCCACCAACGAAGAGGTGCAGACGCTTCTCGGCGAATCCTCCTTGCCACCGACCATGGCATCGGTCTACGAGCAGCTTGCGGACGATCCGGTCATGGCACTTCTGGGAGAGGTGCTCCCGGACGCAAAGCCCCGCCCGCCCGCACCGACGTGGAACGACATCAGCGTGTCGATTCAGCAGGAGGTCTTCCCCGCGTACAACGGAGAGAAAGATCCTCGGGAGGCCGTGGAGGCGGTCGGAGCGTTCCTCGAGGAAAGCATCCAGTGACCGCCGGGCGACTCTCCTCCTAGAAGGACACGGGCAACGTGTCGGCTACCACCGTTGCGGAGCGGACAACGGCCATCAGGAGAAGACGTTCTCTCTCCGACACCGCGCTGGCGCGCATCTTTTTGGCGCCGTCCGCGCTCGTGATGGCACTGGTTGCGGCGTTCCCGATCGTTTACGCGGTCGTACTCAGCCTCTACCTCTATCAGGGGAGGCTTAGAGAGGACTTCGGCGGTCTCGAGAACTACATCCGAGCCCTTTCGTCGTCGCGTTTCTGGGAGGCGGTACAGGCGACCTTCGTCTTCACCGTCACCTCAGTGGCTGCCGAGTTTCTGGTCGGGCTGGGTTTCGCACTGATCATGCGCCAGGTATTCAGGGGACGAGGAATCACCAGGGCGGCGATTCTCGTTCCCTGGGTGATCCCCACCGTAGTCGCCGCCCAACTCTGGTACTTCATGTTCAGCGTGACCCCGGGGTTCGTGAACTACTCGCTGGGACTCGACCGCTTCAATTGGCTCGGGCAGCCGGGATGGGCGATGTTCTCGATCGTGTTTGCCGATGTGTGGAAGACGGCGCCTTTCGTCGCGCTGCTTCTGCTGGCGGGATTGCAGACCATCCCCGACGAGATGTACGAGAGCGCGCGCGTCGATGGCGCCAACGCGTGGCAACGGTTCCGGTACATCACCCTGCCGTTACTCAAACCGGCGATCCTGGTAGCGCTTCTTTTCCGCACGGTTGACGCGCTGCGAGTCTTCGACCTCCCCCAGGTGATGACACAGGGGGCATTCGATACCGAGTCGTTATCCATCCTCGTCCAGCGCTTCGTCGTGCAGACACCGAATCCCGGATTCGGCTCGAGCCTGTCCACGCTTACGTTCATCATCGTGCTGCTGGTGGGAGTTCTGTTCGTGAGGGCGCTCGGCAGAGACTTCGTGCTCGACGTGGAGGGTAAATAGCGGTGGCGGTTCGAGAGGGCGTAGTCGTCCGGCAATCGATTGCGCGCAAGATCGGCCGGTACGCGCTGTTGGGTTTCATCCTGTTGTGGTGCCTGTTCCCCTTCATATGGCTCATCGACACGAGCCTCAAGCTGGGCGATGCTGCGCTGAACAGCCCGAGGCTGACCCAGGGCCCGTTCGGATTCGACAATTACATCAGTGTCTTCGAACAGGGCTTTGGCTACAACCTGCGAAACTCAGCCGTCGTCGCCGGTACCACGACCATCGTCTGCATCACCGTGGGATCGCTGGCCGCCTATGCAATCGCTCGGCTTCCCCTCAAGGGCAAGGTGCTCATCCTGTCGGGAATCCTCGCGGTCGCCCTGTTCCCCTCGGTAGCGCTCGTGGTGCCGATGTACGAGCTTTGGCGGAGCCTGGGACTGCTCAATACCTATCCCGGGCTCTACGTTCCCTATACCGCGTTCAACCTTCCGCTGACGATCTTCATCCTCACGACTTTCTACGCGTCGATACCAAAGGATCTCGAGGAAGCCGCACGCGTCGATGGAGCGACCGCGTTCCAGGCATTCCGCAAGGTGGTGCTCCCCCTGGCGGCTCCGGGGGTCTTCGCCGCCGCGATCATCGTGTTCGTAGGCGCGTGGAACGAGTTCCTGTTGGCCAGCACGTTTGCCCCGCGCGATCTCGCCGCCCAAACGGTGCCCGTAGCGATTGCGGCCTTCACCGGCTCGGTCGAGTTCCAAAGACCCATCGGCACCATCACGGCGGCGTGCGTGATCGTGACCATTCCGATGATCGTGCTGACCTTGATCCTCCAACGTCGGATCGTCGCCGGTCTAACCGCGGGTGCCGTCAAGGGCTAGTTGGCGCCGAGGGAGCCCTCCCTCCGGAGCGGGATCCGCTTCAAAGCGCCGACTAGGATCGTCCGTATGACCCGAATCCTTGCGGTAGCGGACGAGGCCGACGAGCACCTTCTCGATTCCGATCTCAGAGGGCTCGAGGCGAAGCTGGTGGCGGCCTGCGGGGACCTTCCCTTCGATTATCTCGAAGCCATCGTCACGCTCGTCAACGTTCCGCTCCTCTACGTTCCGGGGAATCACGACCCCGAACTGAGGCGGCGGCCGCAAGACATAATGCCCGATGACATCCTGCGACCGCTTTCCTTTCGGCGCCCCGAGAACGATTCGGGACCGGAGGGATGCATCAACGTCGACGGCCGGGTTGCCGAGGAGGCGGGGCTCAGGGTCGCCGGTCTCGGGGGATCGCTGCGCTACAGCGAGGGCCCCAACCAGTACACACAATCAGAGATGAGCCGGCGCGCCCTCGCCCTGGAGACGCGCGCTCGATGCGGCTCGCTGTTTCGACGCCGCTCCTCGGGGGGCCGGCTGGACCTGCTTCTCACTCACGCACCGCCGCTGGGCGTGGGAGACGACGACGATCCCCCGCACGAGGGATTCACCGCCTTTCACGGTCTGGTAGCGCGGCTGGCGCCGCGCGTCCTGCTGCACGGCCACATCCATCCCTACGGCCGGCATGTGGAGGAGCACCGGATCGACGGCACTCGAGTCATCAACGCTGTCGGCCACCGGCTAATCGAGGTATGACAACACTGTGACGATCATGCGGCTGGGAGCCTGAGTTGCCCTGGAGTGATCTGCCCGAGACCTCGACCTTCGGGCGTGCGCGTAGGCGAGAGGCCTACCGCCGCTTCGGGCGCGCCGTAAGCGGCGGCAAGCGAAAGGCGGTCCTCAAGGATCTCGACGAGGTCAGGGAACGCCTCCGCCTGTTCGACCAGACCTATCTGGGCTTGATGCCGATCGAGGTGTCGAAGATAGTCGGCACGGCCGGGCGCAACATGGACTTCGACAAGAACTTCCTGCCGCGCCGTCACGACGTACAGGAACGCTGGCGCCGGTTGGAGCTCGCCTATCCGGACGGAAGCTTTCCTCCGATCGTCGTTTACAAGTTGCACGACATGTACTTCGTCGTGGATGGACACCATCGCGTCGCCATCGCCCGTCAGAAGAAGATCGAATTCATCGACGCGGAGGTCACGGAGCTTCACCCTCGACGCGCTCTGCCGGAGGGACTCGATCTCGGACGAGTCATCTTCGCGGAACAGGAGCGCATCTTTCATGAAGAGAGCGGGCTGGACGAGGCCCTTCCCGACGTGCGCATCGAGTTCAGCAAGCCCGACGGTTACCCCGAGTTGCTCGAGCTCATCCAAATGTACGGCTACCGCCTGATGCTGGATCGGAACGAAGTGATCCCCCCTCCGGTGGCCGCCGAGCACTGGTACGCGAACATCTACACCCCGGCCGTGAACGCGATTCGGTACGAGAAGCTGCACGAGACTTTTCCTCGCGCCACCGAGGCCGACCTCTACTTGCTCGTTCATCAGCGGCGTCTGGCCCTCTTCCCCGAGCGCGGTTACGTGAGCATGGAGGACATGGCCAGGGAGCTGAAGGCGAGCCAGACTCGCCGGCCGGTCCGCCGCGTGGTCAAGCGGCTCACGGGGCCCGCCGAGGAGTGAACCTTGATCGCCGCTTCGATCAGGCGAAGTAGGGCGAGCCTCGCTCGGCATCGATGCCGTAACGCTTCACGGCCTCGCTTACCTCCTCGGGCTTTATCTCCCCGGCCTGCGCCAGAGCCGAAAGCACGGCGACGACGACGTGCTCCTGATCGACCTCGAAATGACGGCGAAGCGCCTCGCGGCCGTCGGAGCGACCGAACCCGTCGGTGCCCAGCGACACGTAGGTCTGAGGAACCCAGCGGGCGACCTGGTCGGGCACGGCCTTCATGTAATCGGTGACGGCGATTACCGGCCCTTCGCTGTGCTCGAGGCTTCGAGTTACGTAGGGCGTCTTCTTCGGCTGTTCGGGATGGAATCGGTTCCAGCGCTCGGTCTCGAGCGCGTCGATCCTCAACTGCTGGAAGCTGGGTGCGCTCCACACGGTCGCGGCGACATCGTGGTTCTCAGCCAGAATGGCCTGTGCCTTGAGAGCGGCGGGCATCAGTGAGCCACTCGCCAGGAGCTGGGCGTGGTGCTTCCGCTCCTCCTGCGGCTTGCTGAACGGATACAGCCCCCGCAGGATGCCCTCCTCGACGCCCTCCGGCATTGGGGGCATGGGGGCCGGCTCGTTGTACACCGTGAGGTAGTAGAAGACGTCCTCGTTGCGATCGACCATGCGCTCGAGCCCGCGCTTGATGATGACCGCGATCTCGTAGGCGAACGCGGGGTCGTAACCGGCGCACGCAGGATTCGTGGAGGCCAGCAGCGGCGAGTGCCCGTCTTGGTGCTGAAGTCCTTCACCGTTCAGGGTCGTCCGTCCCGCGGTCGCGCCGAGCAAGAAGCCTCGGCCGCGCTGGTCGCCGAAGCCCCAGATGAGGTCACCGATGCGCTGGAAGCCGAACATCGAATAGAAGATGAAGAAGGGAATCATCGGCTCGCCGTGGGTCGCATACGAGGTTCCGGCCGCGATCATCGAGCCCATGGAGCCGGCCTCGGTGATGCCCTCCTCGAGGATCTGGCCATCGGTGGACTCGCGGTATGCGAGCAGGTGCTCGGCGTCCACCGGCTCGTACGTCTGGCCGAACGGGTCGTAGATCTTGAACTCGGGGAACAGCGATTCCATGCCGAAGGTGCGAGCCTCGTCCGGGATGATCGGCACGATTCGCTGCCCAAGCTTCTCGTCGCGCATCAGCTTCCGCAGGAGGCGCACGAACGCCATGGTGGTCGCCACCGGCTGGCCCTTCGAGCCCGCCTTGAACTCGTCGTAGAGGGCGGGCTGTGGCAGCTCGAGCTTGGGGACGCTCACCTTGCGAGAGGGGACGTATCCCCCCAGCTTGTGACGCTGCTGCTTGAGGTATTCGACCTCTTCCGAATGTTCGCCGGGGTGGTAGTAGGGCGGTGAGCCCTCCTCCAGGTCGCTGTCCTTGATAGGGAGCTCGAGAGTGTCGCGGAACTTCTTGAGCTCCTCTTCGGAGAGCTTCTTCGCTTGGTGCGTGACGTTGCGTCCCTCGATCGCTCCCCCGAGCGTCCACCCCTTGACCGTCTTGGCGAGGATCACGACCGGGGCGTCCTTGAGCTCGACCGCACTGGCATAGGCGGCGTAGAGCTTGCGATAGTCGTGACCACCCCGCCGCAGCCTCTTGAGCTGATCGTCGTCGAGGTGCTCGACGAGCTGCCTCAGGCGCGGGTCGGGGCCGAAGAAGTGCTGACGAATATAATCCCCCGACTCCACGACGTACTTCTGGAACTCTCCGTCGACGGTGGTGTTCATCTTGTGCACGAGCACGCCCTCGCTGTCGTTGGCGATGAGCGGATCCCACTCGCGTCCCCACACGACCTTGATGACGTGCCAGCCCGCGCCGCGGAAGATTCGTTCGAGTTCCTGGATCACCTTGCCGTTCCCGCGCACGGGTCCGTCCAGCCGCTGGAGATTGCAGTTCACCACGAAGATGAGATTGTCGAGCCCCTCGCGCGCCGCGATGCTGAGGGCGGCCATCGACTCCGGCTCGTCCATCTCACCGTCTCCGAGGTAGGCCCACACTCGTTGCTGACTCGTGTCCTTGATGCCTCGGTGGGTGAGAAAGCGGTTGAAGCGCGCCTGGTAGATCGCGTTCAGGGGACTGAGCCCCATCGACACGGTTGGAAACTCCCAGTACTCGGGCATGAGGCGGGGGTGCGGATAACTCGACAGGCCGGGGAACAACGCTTCGCGGCGGAAGCGGTCGAGCTTCGCGTGATCGAAGCGGCCCTCGAGGAAGCTGCGCGCGTAGATGCCCGGTGCGGCGTGGCCCTGGAAGAAGATGTGATCGCCACCTCCGTCGTGCTCCCTGCCTCTGAAGAAGTGGTTGAAGCCGACCTCGTAGAGGCCCGCGGCGCTGGCATAGGTCGAGAGGTGTCCTCCGATCCCGTCGAGGGCCTTGTTCGCTCTGCTCACCATCGCCGCCGCGTTCCAGCGAACGATCCGCCGGATCTTGTGCTCGAGCTCCTCGTTGCCGGGGAAGTAGGGCTCCTCCTCGGGCGAGATGGTGTTGATGTAGTCGGTGGAGACCTGGGCCGGAAGCCCGATACGACGGGTGCGGGCGTGAAACAGCAGGCGGTTCATGAGGTACCGGGCACGCGCCGGCGAGGTCGAGTCGATGACCTGGTCGAGCGCCTCGAGCCACTCCTGGGTTTCATCTGGATCGCCGTCGGGCAGCTGGTTCCGGAACGCGTCGTACATGAAGTTTCACCCCTGTTTCGTAATCGTCGACCTCCAGACTAGAACCTCTGCCGGTCCTACCCGCGCGGGCGGGGGCCACCGTCAATCGCAATTGGATCAGGCTCCGGACCCGGCACGTTTGCGATATCCGTGCCGCTGGGCGAACGCCATCTGACAAAGGCGTCGTGATTGACCCCTTGGCGAGCCAAGCACGCGCATCCAACCGGCAGTATCCAGCCCACACGGTCGTCTCGGCGGGTTCGACGGGGGCGGCCCCCGGGGCTATTCGGCTGCTGCGACCGGGTCGGTGAGGTCGATGCCGGGGAGATCCTGGTCCATCATGGCCAGCTCGAGGAGGTCGATGATCCCGATGACTCGGCCGGCCTGGGTAACGGGCAAGCTCCGTATGTGGTTGCGCGCCATGAGCCGCTGCACCTCGACCACGTCGGCCTCACCATCGACGTAGACCGGTGTGCCTCGCTGTAGCTCGATGAAGGTCGCGGACATGAGGTCCACGCCCTCGGTCTGAAGCAGGGACGCCAACCATTCCAGGGTGTCGGACGAGGGATCGACCCAGGGCTTCGAGCTGACGACCTCGCGGACCTTGCGGACGGGCTGTCTCATAGGGGGCACAGTGCTCACCAAGCTACCCAAACCGCACGGTTAGTAGCAGGGTTTGTCTTTGAGATTCTGTGAAGTTGCGTCATCGCTTCCCTTTGCGCTCTTGTGAAGGCTGGCATGAGGGACACCAGTAGACAATCCGCTCGGAGCCGTAGGAAGCCTGGTGCGCCTTGCGTACGGGCAGGCCGCAGCGAAAGCAGGGTTTTCCCCGGCGACCGTAGACGTAGACGTTGCCCAGCCCGGTCACGACGGTCTGGTCGAGCAACGCCTCGCCGATCGCGGTATGCGCACGAGCGCGTAGCCGGGCGGCCGCCTCGACGGGTTCCCAGTCGTCGCCCAGGAGGTCGGGGCCCAGTTGGCCCACGACATCCGGCTCCCGCTCGGTCGGCATGACTTCGAGCACCGGCAGCCTGAAGCCGACGGCCCGCCACTTCTCGGTTTCCATCACCACACGCGCTTCGTGGGCGGGCGCCCGCCACCGCTGCCCCCGTCGGTAAAGGTGCCACGCACCGTCCAACTTGAAGTGGCTGTGAACGGTCAGCTCGCCTTCCAAGCGCCACAAGAGGTGCTTGCCCCGCGCGACGACGTCGAGGACGCTCCGGCGCGAGAGGTCCGTGGTGGCGTAGCGGGGGACGCGAAAATCGGTGCGCGTTAGCTCTCGTCCCGCCAGCACGCTCCTCAGGTTGTGCGCGGCCAGCCACACGGTGTCGCCCTCAGGCACGCAGTCGCAGCCCTCGGGAGGTCAGACGGAGTCCGGCGTCCACCAGCGCCCCCGCAAGCGGTGTGTCCAGCACCGCCTCTCCGTCCGCCTTCTCGACCGCGAGCTTGCCCAGCTGCCCCTCGCGCGCGGCCAGCACGAGCGCGTCCACCGCGCGTCGGAGATCCCCTTCGTCCTCGACGTAGGAGAGGAGCGTCTTGCCCCCCTTCTCGACGTAGAGAGCCAACCGCCCATCAACCAGGACCACGACGCCCCCCGCCTTGCGACCCGCGCGCCCTCGTCTCCTCGAAGCTCCCTTCATCGAGCCCTCCTCGGCCCGTTGCGGCCAGGGAAGCGCCGCCCCGTAGGGGTTGGCCGGATCGGTCGCGGCGAGCACCAGGGTGGAGGTTTCGTCTTCGTCGTTCATCAGAGACCGCATCCGGTCGACCGCACCCGCCAGCGCGAATTGGGCGCCCCCCAGCCCGTCGACGAAGTAGCCGCGCCGGCAGCGTCCCGACTCCTCCATCGCCTTGAGCACGGGATAGACGCCGGCGAAGCCGCCGCTCACGCGCTCCGCTGCGAGCGCGCCGCGAGTCACGATGCCGTGGCGCTCGAGCAGCTGCTCGGCCAGCGCGTGGGCTCGTCGGGTGGAGTCGGTCGACCGCTCCGGTACCAGGCTCCACCG
>JBOGWW010000115.1:0-1899 GCA_050693655.1 Actinomycetota bacterium
CTTCGGACAGCACTTCCTGAGAGATCTGTTCTGGATCCACGGCGTTTCTGGGTCTCCTTGGTCAAAGGCAGACGAGGTTCGTATTCGGTCCCAAATCTACATGCTGAGGCTTCGCTCGACCCCAGCAATCGGGCACGTTCATCACACGAGCCGGTTGACGGAGAGCTCGGCAAGGGCCAGCAGGGCGGCACGTGCTTCGGCCGAGATGGGGGCGGCGTTGAGATGCGCGCGCGCCTCGTCGGCCAGGTCGAGGGTCAGTCGCTCGACCGATTTGCGAGCCCCGGACTCCTCAACGAGAGCGCGGAGACGCTCGACGTCCTCGGACGAAAGGGAATCACCACCACCCCAGTGCCCGGCGAAGAAGTCGCGCTCCGACCCCGACAAGGCCCTGACCGTGCGAGCGAAGAGCAGGTTTCGCTTGCCCTCGCGGATATCGGAGTCGACCGGCTTGCCGACCGAACGCCGCTCGCCGAAGGTCCCCAGCAGATCGTCGCGGAACTGAAACGCCTCCCCCAGGGGCTCACCTGCAGCCGCGAGTCCGGCCACCACGTCCTCGGACGCGCCCGCGAGGCAGGCGCCGATGACGATTGGCTTCTCGATCGAGTAGCGCCCGCTTTTGAGCACGGCGATCCGGCGCGCCTCGGCCTCCGTGATCGCGGTGTTGGTCTCGGACGCAACATCGAGGTACTGCCCCGCGATGACCTCCTGCCGCATCATCTGATAGGCGTTCATTGCCCGCTGCATGGGCTCGGCGGAGAAACCGGATTCGATCAAACGCGCATCGGCGAGCACCAGGGAGAGATCGCCTGCCAGGACCGCTACCGAGAGCCCGTGGAGCGCGTGCACCGTTCGTTCACCCCGACGTTCGTCGGACGCATCCATGATGTCGTCGTGAACCAGGGCAAAGGTGTGAAGTAGTTCCAAACTCGCAGCCGCGCGCAAGATGTCGTCGCCGTGTTGTCCGCCTCCGGCTCGGTATCCCCAGTAGCAAAAAGCCGGACGAAGACGCTTGCCGCCCGCCGAGATCATGCGCCACAGTTCCTCAATCAGCCTGGCGTTCTCGGGCAGCGCTTCCTTGCGCCGTGCCAGAAACGTGTGGAGATCCGCATCGACGGCGAGCCTGAGTTCCTCGAGACTGGGCCAGAAAGCAGGCGAAATTGTCGGCATTGCGCCGCTACCCTAGACCGATGAAACTTCGAGCCATTCTGGCCGCGCTCCTGGCGATCGCGCTGGGGGCCTGCAGCGAAGAGCCCGCGGCCGAGGAAAGGCGGGGACCGGCCCCCGAGGAGATCACCGGCCCGGTTACCAAGGTCGACTCCGAGTCGCTCGGCGACGTTACGAGCTTCGAGGTCACCCAGAAGGGCGAGGTATTCGTGGTGTACATCGATCCCGAGATCAACTACGGCTTCGCGCTGAGCCACATCAACGAGCACCTGGCCTCCGGCGACCCCGTCCGGGTGGGCCTCGACGAACGCGAGGGAAAGCTCTACGCGACGGTAATAGCCGACGCCTGACCGGCCTTCTCGGGATCAAGAACCAAACCCAAAACCGAGCGCCAACGGAGCGAAGTGATCTTTGGATCGGTTCCGAGCGGCCCTTCCGGTGGGTTTGCTGCCTGAGTGTCGCTATGCGGCACTGAGATAACAGTCTTGGCGTATTCGGTCTGGCAGGGGCACTCTCAGGAGATTTGACCCCGCCGAGCGAAGGATCTCCTCCATAGAGGACCGGAGCGGGCGCACCCAGGCCCCCCCTTCATTCCCCCCACCGAGGGTGGCCTGAGCGACCACCGCACAACAGGGAGCGAGGACGGGTTCGCCCCGGCAGGGGCACTCCGAAGCGAAGCGCCGCCGAAGGCGCCGCGAGCCCGAGGGAACGAGCGGAGCGCAGCGGAGCGATGTG
>JBOGWW010000116.1:0-2420 GCA_050693655.1 Actinomycetota bacterium
ACACCACTCTCCGGATGCTCGATCCGGTAATCGCCGTTCGGAGTTTCCCCACCCTCCGTGAACGACTGAGAAACGTCGAACTCGTACGTCTGCATACGCGCAGTCTATGTGTCTGATCCGCCAAGAAGCGGTGGTTCGAGCCGAGACTCAGCCGCCCGGATTTCTCTGCGCCCTCCGTTTCCGTTTCCGCCGCTTCCGCGCACCCAACCGCGCACCGAACTCATCAGTTCGTGCGTAACTGGGAGGACCTAGCAGCACCTCTAAACCGCTTGGATAAGCCAGATCCTGGCCCTCGACCCCGATCACTAATCGCGTGTCGGGGGTTCGAGTCCCTCCTCCGGCATTTCGCCTGCATATCGGTGGGTTCGGTCGAGTCCCGCATGTGCCGAACACGCGGACAGCGGAAATCCGCGTGTCGCTGACGGCGCAAATCGCCTGCAAACTAACGGGTTCCCAACACACGGATTCTGGGTGTCCGGCCTCTCGATCCACGCGTTTGTTTCCCCGGTCCTGGACCAGACGAAGCTCGGTGGCCACGCTGCGCTGCCACCACCGCGCACCGATCCATGCACCGAACGTGCCCCTGCGTCGCCCAGCGATACGGTGCCGACCGTGCCCCTTCCCGATGACGTGAAGGACGACGCGATCGCGCTCGTCGCTATGTACTGCGCTACCACGATTCCCTCGGAGCTCGCCGACGAGATCCGGCTCGAATACAAGCTGCGCGGGCGCACGATCACGATCTACGAGCGCCGTCCACTATGGCGCGAGGATCTCGGCCCTGAATGGACTTCGATGCGGATCTGCTCGATGGAGTGGGACCCGGCAACGCGACTCTGGACCCTCTACGCCCGAGACGGAAACGACCGCCGGCTCGACTATCCGTACGTCGATCCCGCGCCGACGATCAAGCCCCTGTTGGGTGAGCTAGACAACGACCCGACTGCGATCTTCTGGGGGTGAGTGCGGACGCCGGTCCGGGCGACCGGTCTACCCGGGACTCGGAGGCTGCGCAATCCCGAGCTGGCGACAGATGCCTCGGACCAGACCCGGCCCAATCTCCCGATGGCGCGGCACGAAGGACCGCGCGCCCGTAGTCGTGTTCTCCCACGCTTCGTGCGGACCCTTGCGACCGGCGATGCGCTCGCAACCGTGAGCGGCCAGGTGCCGCTCGAGGTCTCGCCGCTTCACCTAGCCGACTTCGACGAGCTCCGTGGCAGCCCAGCCCTCGGCTGGGATCGGCTCGCCACGTTCTTGGCGC
Source organism: Actinomycetota bacterium (assembly GCA_050693655.1). Lineage (GTDB taxonomy): Bacteria > Actinomycetota > CADDZG01 > CADDZG01 > WHSQ01 > WHSV01. The sequence continues at coordinate 1,262 of JBOGWW010000116.1, forward strand.
AGCTCGATTGCCTGATCGATCGCCGATCGCACCATCTCGCGGGCCTCGTCGAGCGTGTGTCCCTGGGTCTGGACCTCTGGAAGCTCCGGCACGTGGGCGTAGATGTAGCCCGCCTCGTCGCGCTCGAAGACTGCCGTGAACTTATGACCGCTCATCGCCCCATCAAAGGTATCGCGCCGTTCGGACCGCGGGCCCCCGACGACGCCCAGATCAACGCTCACGCCGCTTCCGTTTCCGCGGCTTCCGCGCACCCAACCGCCCACCGAACTCATCGGTTCGTACGTAACTGGGAGGACCTAAGACGACCTCCAAACCGCTTGGATAAGCCAGATCCTCCCTATCGACCCCGATCATGATCCGCGTGTCGGGGGTTCGAGTCCCTCCTCCGGCATCGGCGAATACCCCGCTGTCGGCTGGGTTCTTCGCGTGTGGGCTGGCTCCCCGGCGCACCGCCAGCCGACGTGTTGCGGGACCTGGCTGAGTACGCGCCCCGACTTCCGGAACCGCCGCTACGGGTCGGCGAAGAGCTCGGGCGCACGATCGTCTCCGAATGCGCCATCCCCGGGGAACTCGCCCTCGATGTAGCAGGGGGCGAAGCGGGCGTCGGGCGGATTGCCGTTGTTCACGCCCGAGACGCTCTGATTGCGGCGGATCTCCTCCTCGTCGGGATTCTGGCTCGGCACCGAATAGTCGGTGTTCTTGCAGTCGAAGTTCGGGAAGATCCCGTTCGTCGCCAGGTCGTAGCCGTTGAGGGTGCCGTCGGCCAGGTAGCCGTGGCCGCGGTTGGTCGCCAGGCGAGAAGGCCAGATCGACGCCGTCTGCGTGCCGAGCACCGAGAACTGGCGCAGGAAGTGGCGCGGCGCCGGGTCGCCGGGAAGCCCGTCGGCGCCGCCGGAGAGGCTCACCGCCGGGCCGGCGAGGAAGTCCGTGACCGTGCCCTTGTTGAACTCGAGGTAGCTCAGGAAGGGGTTGATGTTGGCGAGGAACGGATCGAGCTCCTCGAGCACCGGCGCCAGCCCGTCGAGGAAGTCACGCAGCGCCGGCAGGCCTCGCATCGAGACACGGTAGAGCGGGTCGAGGTCGCGGAAGAGGTTGCGCAGGTCGGGCGAGAGCCTGCGGACGCTGCGTAGCGTCGGGCTGAGCTCGCGCGCGACGGGGA
>JBOGWW010000117.1:0-8060 GCA_050693655.1 Actinomycetota bacterium
CAGCACGAGATCGATCACCTCGACGGGGTCCTGTTCATCGATCGTCTGCCGGACGATCTGAGGCGCGAGGCTCGTCGAATCCTCGCGGATCAGGCGCTCGGTCTTCCTCCGCCTCGATCGAGCCACGTGCGCGCCTCCCTCCCGGCCGAGGAGATTCTCTGAGGCGAGCCTGGGTGCAGCCTGGGGGGATTGCCGGATGAGAACGGTCTTTTTCGGAACTCCGGATTGGGCGGTTCCCAGCCTGGAGGCGCTCGCCGAGTCGGACGTCGAGGTCGCCGCCGCGGTCACCAATCCCGACCGACCCGCCGGCCGGGGAATGGAACTGCGAGCTTCCCCGGTGAAGCGGCGTGCGGTGGAGCTGGGCCTCGACGTGCTGCAGCCGCCGCGCGCGCGCGATCCCGAGTTCCGGACGGCGCTGTCCGAGCTGGCTCCCGATGTCTGCACCGTGGTGGCCTACGGCAAGATCCTGCCCGCCGATCTCCTTGCGGTTCCGCGGCTCGGGTTCGTCAACCTGCATTTCTCCCTACTCCCCGAATACCGCGGGGCGGCGCCGGTCCAGCGCGCCATCATGGAAGGGCGGGAGACCACCGGGGTGTCGGTCATGGTCTTGACCGAGGGCATGGACGAGGGTCCCGTGCTGACGTATGCGCCGCAGGCGATACGAGCCGACGACACCGCGGGCACGCTCGGCGACCGCCTCGCGGCAAGGGGGAGCAAGCTACTGGTGGAGGCCCTCGGTGCCTACGCGGCGGGGGAATTGAAGCCGGCCGAACAGGAGCACGAGCGCGCTACCTACGCGCCCAAGATCACGACCGACGAGGCTCGGATCGACTGGGGGCGGCCGGCGTCCGCGCTCCGCAACCTGGTGCGGGGGCTGAATCCGCAACCCGGCGCATGGACCACACTCAGGAACAAGCGAGTGAAGCTCTGGGCGATCGAGGCCGCGCCGAGCGACCTCGCTCCGGGCGAGCTCGCGCGGCACGGCGATGACCTCCTCGCCGGGACGAGCAACTCGGCGGTGAAACTGATACGACTCCAGCTTCAGGGCAAGAGAGCCACCTCCGGCGCGGAGGCCGCGCGCGGCCTCCGTCTGGCCGACGGCGAGAGATTTGAGTAGGTTCGGCCCCCGAATGGCTCGAATCCAACTGGCTCCCTCCATCCTCACCGCCGACTTCGGGCGCATGACCGAGGAGATTCAAGCGGTGGCTTCGTACGTCGACTGGTTCCATCTCGACGTGATGGACGGCCACTACGTTCCGAACTTGACCTTCGGGACCTCGATCGTCGAGGTTGTCCGCCGGGCGTGCGATCTGCCACTGCACGTGCATCTGATGATCGACGACCCGCGCGCGTTCGCAGACGACTTCGCGGCTGCGGGAGCCGCTCGCATCAGCTTCCACCCCGAGGTCACCGAGGATCCTCAGGGCGTCATCGAGGCCATCAAGGCCGCCGGCTGCGGCCCCGGCATGGCCGTGCACCCCGATGTGGGGCTCGAATTCGTCGAGAAGTACCTCCTCGAGCTAGAGGTGGTTCTTATGATGACGGTGAGGCCCGGTTTCGGCGGGCAGAAGTTCATGGGCGAGATTGTGCCCAAGATCGCGGACGCGAGGCGGTTGGTTGACTCCGAGGGCGCGCGTGCCGATGTCGAAGTAGATGGAGGTATCAAGATCGACAACATCGACCTCGTGGTAGGAGCCGGGGCCAACATCGTGGTCTCGGGAAGTGGCATTTACGACGGCGTTGACGCTCCGGCGGCCGCCCGGCGGCTGCGCGCGCGCCTGGACGAACTCGGAGACCGTTCGGGAGAGACACGATGACAACGCGGAGAGACACCGTCCTGGTCGCCGATGACGATGAAGACATCGTCCGTTTCGTCGAGGTCAATCTGCGGCTCGAAGGCTTCGAGGTAGTAACCGCGCCCGACGGAGAGAGAGCGTTGCAGATGGCCTCCGAGTCGCTGCCGGATCTCGTCCTGCTCGACGTGATGATGCCGCGGCTCGACGGTTTCGAGGTTTGCCAACGGCTCCGCAGCGATGCTCGAACCAAACACATCTCGATCATCATGCTGACGGCCAAGTCGCTCTCGGCGGACAAGGTCGTGGGACTGACCGCGGGGGCCGACGACTACATCATCAAGCCCTTCGACCCCATCGAACTGGTGGCGCGCGTCAGGTCGTCGTTGCGACGCTCCCGCGACATGAAAGAGGTCAACCCGCTCACCGAACTTCCGGGCAACGTGCAGGTTTCCGAGGAGGCGGCGCGCCGGCTGGAGAGCGGGGGGGCGTTTGGGTTGATGTATGTAGATCTCGACAACTTCAAGGCGTTCAACGACCACTACGGCTTCTTGCGAGGTGACGAGGCCATCAAGCTGATCGCGCGCTGCCTGCGAGAGGCGCTCGAGGCCCATGCCGCAGAGGCGAACTTCCTGGGTCACGTCGGTGGAGACGACTTCGTGGTGATGGTCTCACCCGAGACGACCGAGGCCGTGGCAAAGGACATCTGTGAACGCTGGGATACCGCGGCGCCGGAGTTGTACGAGAACGACGACTTGCAGCGCGGCTACATCGAGGTCGCCGACCGGCGCAATCAGTTGTACCGGTTCCCGGTTATGACGGTGTCGATCGGGATCTCGACGAACACGCTGCGCCCGCTCGAGTCGCAGTGGCAGGCGGCCGAGATCGCGACGGAGATGAAACAGTTCGCGAAGCAGGACGCGGGCTCCTCGTTTGCGGTCGACCGCCGGCGAGACTAGGACCCACCCGGTCCTCGACGAATCAGCCGCTAACGCAGGCTAGCCAGCACCATCCCACCCTGTGGCGGGGGAAAAGATGGTCCCAATGCTCTATTCCTCCGCGGCCTCCTCACCCCACATGCTTGAGCGAAAGCAGGGAGGACCGGCGTTGTTTTTCGCGAACGAGGAGGAGAGGCTCAAATTGGCTTCCGCGGTGGCCGAGCGAGGTCACGGATCGAGCGGGTGCCGGCGCGTGCTGCTGTGCGACGACATGCAGCAGATGCGCCTGCTCCTGCGAACCGAGATGAGCCTCGAGCCGGACATAGAAGTGGTCGGTGAGGCGAGCAACGGGGCGGAGGCGGTGAGGCTCGCCCGTGAGTCCCAGCCCGATGTGGTGGTGCTCGATCTGGCGATGCCGGTCATGGATGGACTCGAGGCCCTGCCACACATCCGGGAGGTCGCACCGGAGGCGCGCGTGATCATGCTCTCTGCGCACGGGGCCGCCGAGATGGGTGCCAGGGCGGTGGCCGCGGGCGCCAGCCGCTACATCGAGAAGTCCGCGTCCACCAAGGAGATCGTCGAGGCGGTGCGGGGACCCGGCTAGGGCCGGATTCTTGACTCGCTGGTCAAGGTGGTACGGCAGGTCGTATAATCGAAGCGCGTCACAGCCAGTGAGGCACGCCTCGAGCTCGAGGCGACAACCGCATCTATGAAACCTCTTCGGGGCAGGGTGAGATTCCCGACCGGCGGTGAGAGTCCGCTACCTCCGCACGGAGACGCAGAGCGCGCGACGTGTGGGGCTGACCCGGTGAAACTCCGGGACCGACGGTAACTCGCAACGATTACGCGAGAAGTCCGGATGGGAGAAGGGGTCGAACGGGTAGGCGCTTGATTCTGCGCTTCACCCGCCGTTTCGTTCTCCCCGCACCTCCTCTGGAGCGGTTTCGACCGCCGGAGGCAAGGGTGAACGAGCGAGAGCACCAAGACCACATGAGCAGGGCCCTGGAGCTCGCGGGGCGCGCCTCGTTCACCTCTCCCAACCCGAAGGTCGGCTGTCTGCTCGTGCGGGACGGTGAGGTCTTGGGCGAGGGGCATCACGGAGGTGCCGGGACTTCCCACGCCGAGATCCGGGCACTCCGCGCTGCGGGTGACGCAACCGGAGCAACCGCCTACGTGACGCTCGAGCCGTGCACGCATCAGGGCCGTACTCCTCCCTGCGTGCCCGCATTGATCGCCGCGGGTATCGGCCGGGTGGTCGTCGCCACGGAGGATCCCGACCCGCGCGTGGCCGGCAGCGGTCTGCGCCGGCTGGCCGAGGCCGGGATCGAAGTGGTCTCGGGGGTGCTCGAAAAGGAAGCCCGCGCCCTCAATCGGACGTACATCCACCACCGGCTCACCGCGCGACCCTTCGTGACGCTCAAACTGGCGCTGAGTCTGGACGGACGTATGGCCGCACCCGACGGATCGGCTCGCTGGATCAGCGGAGCGGATGCACGCGCCGAGGGTCACCGCGGCCGTATGGCCGCCGACGCCGTGGTCATCGGCTCGGGCACGGCCCTCGCGGATGATCCCGCCCTCACGGTGCGCGACGTGCAGGCGGTGCGCCAGCCGGCCCGCGTGCTCGTCGACTCCACGGGGCGCACCCCGGCGGGCGCCCGGCTCTTTGACCCCGGCGAGGTGGTCGTCGTTACGACCAACTCGGCCTCGCACGAGACGCAGACCGCCTACAAGGAAACGGGAGCCGAGGTCCTGGTGCTGCCCCGCACGAACGAGGGGGTCGATCTGCCGGCCATGCTCGACGCGCTCGGCCAGCGCGGCTGGCTCGAGCTCTACGTCGAAGGTGGTGCACGCCTGGCGACCTCGTTTCTGCAAGCGGATCTCGTCGACCGCCTGGACGTCCATCACGGCCCGGTCGTGCTCGGACGTGGAGGCCCGGAGATCGGCTCGCTCGAGGTAACCACGATGGCGGACGCTCCCCGGTGGCGCCTCCTGAGGGTGGCTGCCGCGGGCGACGACGTGCTGATGTCCTACGAAAGGGAGCGCTAGATGTTCAGCGGCATCGTCACGGACCTCGGGGTCGTGAAGCGGGCGCGCATGCGCGGGGGAGTCCTCGGTCTCGACATCGAGGCCCCCAAGCTGGCGCGCTCCATCGAGGTCGGTGATTCCGTGTCGGTCAACGGAGTGTGTCTCACCGCCACGCGCACCACTCGCAAGACGTTCTCGACCCAGGCGATGGACGAGACCGTGGCGGTAACCACGCTCGACTCGCTCACCAAGGGCAGCATCGTCAACCTGGAGTCCGCCGTCCGGTTCTCCGATCGCATCGGCGGGCACATGATCCAAGGCCATGTGGACCAAACGGCTCCGGTCGTTCGGATCGAAGAGCTCGAGGGTACGAGACGGATCTGGTTCGCCCTGCCGCAGGGCGTGCTCAGATACCTCGTCCCCAAGGGCTCGATAGCAATCGACGGCGTCTCGCTGACGATCGTCGAGGTCGGACGCACTTCATTCCAAGTCGCTCTCATCCCCCACACACTCGCGGTCACCACACTCAAAGATCTGTCCGTCGGCTCGGTGGTCAACATCGAAGTCGACGTCATGGCCAAGTACGTCGAGAAATTCGTAGCCGCGTTCAACGAGCGGGAGTCGTCGGGGCGAACCGACTCCGGCGAGCGCGGCCGGCACTAGCCGAGAAAGGAATCAGCAATGCCACTGGCACGAATCGAAGCGGCGATCGAAAAGATTCGCAACGGCGGGATGATCATCGTCGTCGACGACGAGGACCGGGAGAATGAAGGCGACCTGATCTTTGCCGCCGAGAAGGTCACTCCCGAGATGGTCACCTTCATGGTGCGACATTGCTCGGGGATCATCTGCGTGCCGCTCGAGTCGGACCGGCTGGACGAACTGCACCTCCCGCTCATGGCCCCCAACCACGGCGATGCCCTCGGGACCGCGTTCACGATCAGCGTTGATGCCGCGAACGGGACGACCACCGGTATCTCGGCGGGTGACCGAGCGCACACGATCGCAACGCTCGTAGAGCCCTCCAGCAGGCCGCAGGACCTCGCCCGTCCCGGCCATATCTTTCCGCTGCGCTATATGCCGGGGGGAGTTCTGCGCCGGGCCGGTCACACCGAGGCCTCGGTCGATCTCGCCAAGCTTGCCGGCCTCTATCCGGGAGGAGTGCTGTGCGAGATCGTCAACGAGGACGGAACCATGGCGCGCATGAGTGACCTCGAGCTCTTCGCCGCAGAACACGACCTGCTCATCATCTCGATCGCCGATCTCATCCGCTACCGGCGAACCACCGAACAGCTGGTCACCCGCCAGACGAAGGCGCGCATTCCGACGGCCTTCGGTGAGTTCACGACCATCGCCTACGAGAGCGACGACGGGAGAACGCATGTCGCTCTCGTGAAAGGTGACGTCGCGGGCCGCAGCGACGTGCTCGTGAGAGTCCATTCCGAGTGCTTCACCGGAGACGTACTGGGCAGCGTCCGCTGCGACTGCGGGATGCAGCTGGACGAGGCCATGCGCCGAATCGACGAGGAGGGCGAGGGGGTCGTGGTGTACATCCGCGGCCACGAGGGCCGGGGGATCGGCTTGAGACACAAGCTCGAGGCTTACGCCCTGCAGGACGGGGGACTCGACACCGTCGAAGCCAACGTCGAACTCGGGTTCGCTCCGGACTCACGCGACTACGGGGTCGGTGCCCAGATACTCGTGGACCTCGGCGTTACGACCATGCGCCTCCTCACGAACAATCCCACCAAGCGCGCGGGGCTCGAGGGCTACGGGCTGAAGATCGTCGAGCGCGTCCCACTCGAGAGCGCCCCCACCGAGGAGAACCTTCGCTATCTCACCACCAAACGAGAGAAGCTCGGCCATCTTCTCGAGGCGATCGGGGCCGAGGCCGGGGCGGAGGAGAAGGAGGTCGAGAACCAGCATGCAGACCTATGAGGGGTCACTCGATGGAAAGCGCCTGAGGATCGCGGTGGTGGCCAGCCGCTTCAACGAGACCATCTCCAAGCGCCTCGTCGAGGGCGCGCTTCATGCGCTTGGGCAGCATGGGGTAGCCGACGACGACGTGTCCGTGACGTGGGTTCCGGGCGCGTTCGAGATCCCCGCCGTGGCGAAGCGCATTGCGTCCTCGGGCGAGGTCGATGCCATCGTGGCCATCGGAGCCGTCATCCGGGGGGAGACCGCGCACTTCGATTACGTGGCCGGACCGGCGGCGACGGGCGTAGCGAGCGTGTCGCTCGAGACGGGCGTGCCGGTCGCGTTCGGCGTGCTGACGACCGAGACGACCGAGCAAGCCGCCGAGCGCGCCGGCGGTAAGTTGGGGAACAAGGGTTTCGAGGCCGCGGTGACCGCGATCGAAATGGCGAACCTGTTTGCGTCCCTGCCGAAACCTCAAACGGAGGTGTAGGCCCTATATGCTGCGGCGATGTTGAAGTTCGTCATACCCAAGGGCTCGTTGGAGCGAGCGACCTTTCAGTTGCTGGAGGACGCCGACCTGAAGGTCATGCGCGCTAACGAACGCGAATACCGCGGCTCCATCGCCGATCCTCGTATCGAGTCGGTGGCCATTCTGCGGCCCCAGGAGATCCCGACCTACGTCGAGGATGGCTTCTTCGACATCGGTATCACCGGCGAGGACTGGATAGCGGAAACCGCATCGGATGTCGTGAAGGTCGCTCCACTCAGATATTCGAAGCAGACCGATCGTCCCATCAAGATCGTGCTGGCGGTGCCCGAGGAGTCCGGCATCACCGAGCCGGAGCAGATCAAACCCGATTCCCGCGTCTCCACCGAGTTGCCGAACCTGACGGAGGCGTACTTCCAGAAACTCGGCATCCCCGTCCGCATCTTCTTGTCCTACGGGGCCACTGAGGCAAAGGTTCCGGAGATCGTCGACGCGATCGTCGATCTAACCGAGACGGGCGCCACTCTCCGGCGCAACGGAATGGTGATCATCGACACGCTGCTCGAGTCTCGCACCCACCTGATCGCCAACAGGGACTCCTTCGCCGATCCCGTCAAGCGGCAAGCGATAGATGAGTTGACGATCCTGCTGAAGGGCACCGTCGATGCTCGGGGGCGGGTGCTGGTGAAACTGAACGTGCGCTCGGAGCTTCTCGAGGCCGTACTCCAACTACTGCCCGCGATGCGATCTCCGACGGTGAGTCACCTTGCGGACACCGAGTTCCTCGCGGTCGAAACGGTGGTGCCCAAGAGCACGATCAACGTGCTGATTCCCCGCCTCAAGGCCTTCGGGGCGGAGGACATCGTCGAGATGCCGATCGCCAAGATTGTTCCCTAGAGG
>JBOGWW010000118.1:0-13936 GCA_050693655.1 Actinomycetota bacterium
CTCTTTGACGATATGACCGCCATACGCTCATGGTGCGCCAAGGAACCGGGCAAGCCCTGAAAGGACATCGCTAATCGTCTCTTCGGTGCCGGTATTCGTTTGCCCGTGCCCGAGACCCGGTGGTCAGGATCCCATGCCCAGGCCCTGGGACCGCTGGAGTGACTTGCCCTCCGTCTGCAGGGAGGGAGCGATCATGACCTCGGCCTTCTGGAACTCCTTGATGTTGGCGTAGCCGCACGTGGCGAGGCTGGTGCGGAGGCCACCGAAGAGATTGAGGCGGCCGTCGTTCTCGTGCGCCGGACCCACCAGAATCTCCTCGAGCGAGCCGATCGTGCGCGTCTGCACGCGAGCACCCCTCGGCAGGGTCGGGTGGAAGGTCGCCATCCCCCAGTGGTAGCCGTGGCCCGGCGCCTCCTTGGCGGCGGCGAGGGGCGAGCCGATCATGACCGCGTCGGCCCCACAGGCGATCGCCTTTGCGATGTCGCCCCCGGTTCGCATCCCGCCGTCCGCAATGACATGGCAATAGCGTCCGGTCTCGTCGAGGTGTCGGATGCGGGCCCCCGCGGCGTCGGCGATCGCAGTTGCCTGCGGAACCCCCACCCCGAGCACTCCGCGCGTCGTGCAGGCGGCTCCCGGTCCAACGCCCACCAGCACGCCCACCGCGCCGGTACGCATGAGGTGGAGGGCGGTTGAGTACGACGCACAACCCCCGACGACCACGGGAATGTCGTAGGTCGAGATGAAGCGCTTGAGATTGAGTGGCTCCGAACGCGTCGACACGTGTTCGGCCGACACCACCGTTCCCTGGATGACGAGGATGTCGAGCTCGGCCTCGAGAGCGATCTTGTGGAATCGCTCGACCTTCTGAGGAGTCAGCGAAGCGGCCGCCTCCGCACCCGCGTCCTTGATCTCTCGGATGCGGCTGTAGATGAGCTCTTCCTTGATGGGCTCGGAATACAGTTCCTGCATCCTGGCGGTCGCCTTGTCGGGAGACAACTCGGCGATCTCCGCCAGAACCGAGTAGACATCCTCGTAGCGCGTCTGGAGCCCCTCGAGGTTGAGCACACCCAGGCCGCCGAGCCGGCCGATCTCGATGGCCGTTCGCGAAGAGACGACGCCGTCCATGGCAGAGGCCATGAGTGGCAATTCGAGCTTGAAGGCGTCGATCTCCCACGAGATGTCCACGTCGTCGGGATCTCGGGTTCGCCGCGACGGAACGATGGCGATGTCGTCGAACCCGTAGGCCCTTCGACCGGATTTGCCGATACCGATCTCTATCTCCACCTGAGCTCCCTGTCTGTTACCTGCGACCGCCAGCGGTCGCCTGGTCGTTTCGCTGCTCTGTCACCAACCTATCGCCGTCGCTACCACACTTGCGCTTTTCAGTGATCTCTGTCCTGGCGAACCAAGCGACCGGACATCTCGTCGTCGAGCAGCTGCACGTCGGCATCGACCATCAGCCGCGCCAGTTCGGAGAAGCTGGTGCGGGCCCGCCAGCCCAGCTTCTCCTGCGCCAGGGAGGGATCGCCTCGGAGGTAATCGACCTCGGTGGGTCGGTAGTAGCGGGGATCGATCTCGACGTAGGCCTCCCAATCGAGCCCGACGTGACCGAAGGCCAGCTCGCAGAACTCGCGCACGCTGTGGGCCTGCCCGGTTGCGATCACGAGATCCTCGGGCTCGTCCTGCTGGAGCATCAGCCACATCGCCTCGACGTACTCCGGTGCGTAGCCCCAGTCGCGCTTGGAGTCGAGGTTCCCCAGATAGAGCTTGTCTTGAATCCCCGCCTTGATCCTGGCAACGGCCCTCGTGATCTTCCTCGTCACGAACGTCTCACCGCGCCGGGGCGAATTGTGGACGACCACGAGGCCGGGGCCCGCCGCGAACCGGTTAGACGAGGTCGCCAGATCGAACATCCATCCGGAGTATCGACGCGACTCGACTTTTCGGACCTCCGCTTGAGGTCTTCTTAGGTGATGGCCTTTGCCCGTCAACGTTCCCGAACTCAAGTTGATCAGATAGCTCCGCTTTCCTATGGCGCTGTGGCTCGGTTGGAGATACACGCTGACTCGGCGGCCGAGTGTCGTGCGGGCCAGCCAGATCAGTCCCGCCGCAAGCACCGGAGAGGAGGTTCGGAAAGACTTGAAGAGGTCAGTTCCGTGCGCAGACCAGAGCCCGTCACCGAGGTTGTAGGCCGTCAGGAAGGCAAGTTGAACCTCGGCGGACGCATTCAGGACCCGCTTCGGTATTCGCTTGTGACCTTCCCGGTCGTATATCTCGTTGCGGATCATCCGCAGATAGGCTGGGTTTCCCGTCAGGTCGAGTGTCGGAGTTCTCCTGGGGGAGAAGGCAGACAAGGGTCCCTCGGTTTTCCTGCTCGCTCCGGCCGCGATTCGCGACCAACAAATTCCTGCCTCCGCCAGCAACTCCTCGTCGCTGCAGGTAATGCGCGCGCTGCCTTCGGCTGAGATAAAGCCCTCGGATACAAGGACCCCCAGCAACCAGGCTTCATCGGTGGTCATCGTGCAGGCGTACGTGTGATCGGGCTGATTCGCCAGACGCAACCGGTCTCTTTCCTCGACCTTTCCGGCGGGTCGTTCTTCGTCTTCGAGGTAGACGACGTGGTCGGCGGTCGTTTCGACGATCCCGCCCCGGCCATGGATTGCGAATACGTCTTCATCGTGCCAGGTTGCAGTCCTCGCGGTGCAGTTTGCCCAGCCGTCTCCATCCCAGACCTCGAGATCACCGCCGTCGCTCATATATCGCCTGCCCTTACTCGGGTCAGTTCTGTGCGGCACCAAATCGGAAATGGCCACCACATCCACGAAACCACCCTTGCGCACCACTACGGGGGTCTCTGCCGTCACACATTCATGATTGAAGAGGAGGCCGTTGCAGGCATACATCCCATAGGCCTCCCGGTAGTTCACCGCCATCCAGTGAGCCATGACCTTGGCGACCGCGTAGGGGCTGCGGGGATGAAAGGGCGTGGTCTCCGACTGTGGAGGCGGGCTGGCGCCGAACATCTCCGATGAGCCCGCCTGGTAGAAGCGGGCCTCGATGCCCGCCGCCCTCACCGCCTCGAGAATCCGCACCGCCCCCATCGCCGTGGCGTCGGCGGTGTACTCGGGGATCTCGAAGCTGACCTTCACGTGGCTCTGGGCCCCCAGGTGGTAGATCTCGTCGGGTTCGAGGTTGCGGATGAGGTTGACGAGCGAGCCCGAGTCGGAGAGGTCGCCGTAGTGCATGAAGAAGCGCACGTTGCTCTCGTGCGGATCCCGGTAGATCGGGTCGAGGCGGTGGGTGTTGAACGAGGACGCCCGCCGGATGAGGCCGTGCACCTCGTACCCCTTGGTCAGGAGCAGCTCGGCCAGATAGGAGCCGTCCTGGCCCGTGACCCCTGTGATGAGCGCCTTCTTCATGCCCAGGAGGATATAGCCGCCCCGGCCCTCCCCACCGACCACAAAGAATCGGGCCGATTCTTGTAAGTGCTCCCCACCTCAGGCCCCTGACCTGCGCATCTTCGGGCCTTTGTGAACCCCTTCACATCTGCTTGCAGGTGTTTAGGGGCTCCGAAGCCGGTAAACCTTGCCGATAGCTCACAGGAACGTAATTCCGGGACTCGCGGGCACCACTCGTCCCGGACGAGCTCAGGGAAGGGATCACCGCTCGCTTCGAGCAGCCCTGACGCGCGGCAGGGGGCTTCATCGCGGCCCCGCCTACAGACCCAGGCATCTGAGGAGGCAAGCACGTGAATCGAACTTTCTTTGGTCCGCGCGCCACCAGGCGCGCGCAACTCAAACGGCGCCTGGGGGCGACCGCGCTGGCGACCGCCGTGTCGCTGCTCGTCGGCGTTCCCGCGGGGATGGGGCCCCTGCAGGCCCTGTGGTTCCTCGGAGGCGACACCTCCGGAGCGGAGAGCGAGAGGCCGGCGAAAGGCATCCAGGCGAGCGAGAGTCAGGCATCCATCGTCAAGTTTCGCCGCGAGGTCTTCAAGAAGCGCGCGAAACCCGAGAAGCCCGAGACCGAGCCCTCTCCGACCGAGACCGAGGAGCCGGTCGAGACCGTTGCCGCCTCGGGTGGCTCGATTGAAGAGATCATCGGCACGGCGGCCGCGGAGTTCGGGCTCGATCCCGGCTACCTGACCGGCGTTGCCTCCTGCGAGTCAGGACTGGACCCGAGCGCCCACAACGCGGCGGGCTATCACGGGCTCTTCCAGTTCGACGAGCAGACCTGGAGCGCCTACGGCTACGGCTCGATCTGGGACGCAAGCGCCCAGGCCCGTACCGCAGCTCGTCTCATTGCGGCGGGGGAAGGAAGCCGCTGGCCGAACTGCGCCTGAATCAATTCGACTGCCAGCAAGAGGCCCCCGGAAAGGGGGCCTCTTTCTTTTCGACCGTAGTTGAGCGCCGGTACCTCAGTTTAGGTTCGGTCGCTGGTCACCCGCCCCGAATCGGGCAGGCGGATGGCTTCGCCGCCGAGGCGCGGGTGACGCACCTCCTCGATCAGCAGCTGTATGTCGTCCGGCGGCGGTCTCGTCATGTTCGACACCACGATGGTCACGGCGAAGTTGATCGCCGCTCCGAAGGAACCGATGCCCTCCGGCGAGATCCCGAACCAGGGCTCCATGCCCCCGTAGAGGGTCATGTACATGTACAGGGCCGTGAGCGTCAGTCCGGTGACCATGCCGGAGACCGCGCCGACCGCATTGGTCTTCTTCCAGAAGATGCCCAGCACGATGATCGGGAAGAAAGACGCGGCCGCAAGGCCGAAGGCAAACGCCACCACCTGAGCCACGAACCCCGGTGGGTTCACTCCGAAGTAGCCGGCAACCAACACCGCACCTCCGATGGCGATCCGGCCCGCCGCGAGCCGCTGCTTCTCGGTCGCCTCGGGTCTGAAGCGTTTGTAGTAGAGATCGTGCCCGATGGACGAACCGATCACCAGTAAGAGGCCCGAGGCGGTCGATAACGCCGCCGCCAGGCCTCCGGCGGCGACGAGGCCCACCACGGGGGCCGGTAGCCCCGCGATCTCGGGATTGGCCAGCACCATGATGTCCGGACTCACCACCAGTTCTCCCGGAGTGGTCTCGGGATTGGAGGTGATGCTGTCGACGATGCCGTTGCCGTTGGCGTCCTCGAACGCCATCAGACCCGTCGCCTCCCAGTTCCGGATCCAGTCGGGACGTTCACTCCACGGCTGGTTCGCGACGTCCTCCAGGAGATTGGTCTTGGCGAATACCGCGACCGCCGGGGCCGTGGTGTACAGCAGCGCGATGAACAGCAGCGCCCACCCAGCCGAGTAGCGCGCGGCTCGGACCGAGGGCGTGGTGTAGAAGCGCACGATGATGTGTGGAAGGCCGGCGGTTCCGATCATCAGCGCAAGCGCAACGAAGAACACGTCTTGCATCGGCCGGTTGGTGAACGGCGCGGTGTAGGAGGTCAATCCGAAATCGGCCTGGAGCCGGTCGAGCGTGGTGGCGATCTCACCAAAACCGATCTGAGGTATGGGAAGGTCGCTGACTCTCCCGGCTATCGCCCAGGCCGGTATGAGGTAGGCGATGATGAGAACCGAGTACTGGGCCACCTGGGTCCAGGTGATCCCCTTCATCCCTCCCAGAACCGCGTAGATGACCACGACGCACATGCCGATGACCACCCCGGTCGTAATCGACACCCCTATGAATCGAGAGAAGACGATGCCGACGCCGGCCATCTGTCCCGCGACGTAGGTGAAGGAAACGAACACTGCTGCCACGACCGCCACGGTGCGCGCGGTCTCCGAGTAGCGGTCCCCCACGAAGTCCGGGACGGTGTACTTCCCGAACTTGCGCAGGTAGGGAGCGAGCAGGAGGGCCAGCAGCACATAGCCACCGGTCCAGCCGAGCAGATAGATCGCTCCGTCGAACCCGAGAAACGAGATGAGACCCGCCATGGAGATGAAGGAAGCGGCGGACATCCAGTCGGCCGCTATGGCGGCACCGTTCGCGGCGGCCGGCACCCCGTGACCCGCGACGTAGAAGCCCTCGGTGTCCTTGACGCGGGTGCGGAAGGCGATGCTGATGTAGAGCGAGAAGCTGAGAATCGTGAAGATGAGTGCCCATAGCTCGATATCGCTCATACCCGCCCCCCTGAGCGCTGCACCCGCTTGCGCGCCGAGCCCAGCTCCTCCTCGTGCACGTCGTACTGCTCGTCAATGCGGTCCATTCGTCGTGCGTAGATGAAGATCAAGGCAACGAACACGACGATCGCCCCCTGCTGCGCGAACCAGAAACCCAGCGGGAACCCGATGAAGGTGATCTCGTTGAGCGGCTCGGCAAGGAGAATTGCAAGCACGTAGCCGAAGATCGCCCACGTGATCAGGAGGGGTACCTTCACCCTCACGTTGGCCCGCCAGTATCCCCGGGACCGATCGGAAACGCGGCTTCCGTTGGGCTCTCGAGCTAATCGACCTTGCGACGCATCAGCCATTTGGCATACCCCCCAGGTTCGGGCACCGGTTGGTCCGATTACTCCATATTCATGATCGAGGCATTGCTTTTGCGAGGAAATAGCCGAGGCTCAGACGGTTGAGGCCGCGACCCGAAAGGTGAGTCCGGGCCCGCCGGGGGCGAGGGCGGAGCAACTCAAGGGGAGGGTTACCGCTCGGAAGCCCCACCCGACCGTTCGAGGGCTTCAACGACCGTCGAAACATCGCCACTTGGTCCCTTTTGACCCTGCCGTTACGTTTATGAGGATGGCAACGCGACGGGAGCTGAGACGCGCGCTCTCCGGTGCACGCGCCCAGGAGAGGTGGCCCTACTTAGGGCGAGCCCAGAAGGGGCTCCTGGTGGCGGGCATCGCCATGTGGATCGGAGCGCTACTTCCCTGGGTACTCGTCCTCGGTCAATCCCTCCGCGCGGCCCCCCTCGCGATGTCGTGGGCCCTCTGGGCCGGCCTGATGACCCTCGCGGGCGCATCGGTGCGCTGGCGCAACATGGCCACGCTGTCTGCCGTCTTGGGCGGGGGCGGCGCGCTCTATCTGGCGACGTGGCAATCGACCACGCTCTTCAAGGCCTGTTTCTCAACCCAATGTCTGCCCGGCCCGGGTCTGGTGTTGTTGTTCGGGGCGGGAGTGTTCGCCCTGATTCAGGCCCTCGGCCTGTTCAGAGGCCGATCATCTTCTTGAACGCGCGCACCTGACGACGCGACACGGGCACTCGCTCCTGGGACTCGGACAAGATGACTTGGAGCGCGCCGGCAAAGTCCGGTTCGATCGCTCGCGCGTAACGGAGATTCACGAGATACGCGCGGTGCGTACGAAAGAACCCGCGTCCTTCGAGACGCTTCTCCAGCTCGGCCAACGAGTAGGGCACCAGGTGCTTCGCTTTGCCGGTAACGACGTGAGAGCCCCCGTGTGCGGCGACCGCATACAGCACCCGGTCGGGCTCGAGGAGGATCGTCCGGTCCTGCAAGGGGACCGGAATCTTGTCGAAGTGAGCATCCTCCTGAGCTTCGCTCGAATCCTCGTTCCCGGCGTCTTGTCCCCGCTCGATGATCCGTTGCAGAGCTCTTGCCAACCGAGGCTCGTCGAACGGCTTGAGCAGATAGTCGACGGCGTCTAGATCGAAAGCCTCGACCGCGTGATCCGGATAGGCCGTGACGAAGATGACGGAGGGAGAATGCGGCACCTTGGACAGCTCGCGCACCAGCTCGAGACCCGATCCCCCCGGCATCTTGATGTCGAGAAAGCACAGGTCGTAGTCGATGTTACGTATCAGTTGAAGGGCCTCGGCCGCTTCTGCGGCCTCGCCAACGACCTCTACCTCGGGGAAGCTGCGCAACAGGTACCGCAGTTCCTCTCGCGCCGGGTACTCGTCGTCGACGATCAGAGCGCGCAGCCGCGTATTCACTTCTGAACTCATAGAGGGTTGATTCCCACGGGCAGACCAAGCGACACGTTGGTTCCCTTTCCCGGAACTGAGGAGATGTCGAAGGAGGCCCGCCCCCCATAGAGCCGTATCAAACGCTCGTAGATGTTCGATAGGGCGCTGATCTCGCCTCCGTTCATCGTCATCAAAGAAGACAGCCGCTCCGACTCGATGCCGATGCCATTGTCGATTACCTTGACGCGCAGTACGCCACCGATGGGCTCCATCCGAGCCCGGAGCTCCACGAGTCCCCCATCCGGCCGCTGAGCGATCCCATGCTTCACCGCGTTCTCGACGAGCGGCTGAATCGTAAGCACGGGTACGGGAAAGGACAGGCATTGCGGATCCACGTCGTAGCGGATCTTGAGCCGGTCTCCGAAGCGAGCCTTCTCAAGGAACAAATAAGTGCGAACGAAGAAATACTCCTCGCCGAACGGGGCGGCGTGACCCGAATACTTCATCGCGTAGCGGAGGAAATCGCTGAGGCGAACCAGCAAGCGACGCGCTTCCTCTGGATCCGTGCGCGCCTTCATCGAGATCGTATTGAGGGTGTTGAAAAGGAAATGGGGATTGATCTGAGCTCGCAGCGCGTCAAGCTTTGCGGTCTCCGCGATCTGGGCCTCGCGGTGAGCCTGCGCGAGTTCGAGCTGAAGAGACAGCATGCCGCCCAGGCCCTTGGTGAGTTCGACCAACGAATCGTCGACCGTCCCGTCCGCACTCTCGTAGACGGTCAGGGATCCCACCGGATGACCATCGCAAGCGAGCGGGGACACAACCGCTCCGGTCAGCGGACAATCTCCATTCCTATCGGGGGAACAACCGAGATGGCGAGAGTCGCGCGTAACGAGGATCTGGTTGGATTCCATTGCCTTTCTCACGACCGGCGAGCGCACCTCGTCGCCGGCTCGGTGGTGATCGGCGCCGGGTCCGGTGAATGCAAGCACGTGCTCACGATCGGTTATCGCCACGGCATCGAGCCGCATCACGTCGTGCAGCAGCTGCACGGTCCTCGAGGCGGTGTTCTCATTCAGCCCGAGACGCATGTGCGGCAGGGTCTGATCGACCAGCGACACCATGCGTCGCTGCGGCAACGCCTTGCCTGGGCGCAGGGATACCGCGCGGACTCGCAAAGCGAGCAGAAGACCGGCGTTGGATCCCGCCACCACCATCACTACGGTCCAGGGCGAGGTGAGCTCGAGCCCTACCAGCGCCGCGAGGGCAACCGATGCAACCGCCGCGAGGCTGAGTATCAAGGAGATCATCATCCGATCTTTTCCTCCCGCGCCGCGAGCCTGATGAGGAGCGCCTGACGACGTTCCGGAGCCGTCCCGTGAAGTCGCAACCGCCACGACGGTGCCGTGGCGGGAGCGACCCCGCGCAGTGACAGGAGCACGGTGCCGGCAGCGGCCAGAGGTGCTGCGACCAGACTCGGAAAGTGACCCAACTGCATCCACTCCGCCCAGCCGAACTGCTGGGCCGCGACCGCCAGTGAGATGGCACCGACGGACAAAACCGCTCCGGTCGCCATACCGGCAAGCACGCCCCCGGCGGTCGTCCTTCGCCACCACACCGAAAGAAGGAAGACGGGAGTAAACGAGGACCCGGCGACCGCGAACGCCCAGGTGACCATCAATGCAACCCCCGGTGCCCCCGCCTGGCCCATCACCGAGATACCAATGCTCAACGACGCTGCGACGACCGCCGTCAGCGACACTGCGATACGGGCGAATCGCACGCGCAGGGCCTCGCTCGCCTCGGGATTAATGAACTGCTCATAGACATCTCGTCCCCAGGAAGTGGCTGCCGCAATCAGAAGTCCCGCGACCGTCGAGAACACGGCCGCGAAGGCGGCGGCGGAGACCAGCGTCAGCAACGGGTCACCTCCGGCCTCAACCGCCAGGAACAGCAGCGCCTTCTCGGGAACGCGTACGACTCCATCGAGGAAGTCCGCGTTCGTCAAGCCGGCCGGTAGGTAATGGGCGAGCTCCGAGCGAGCGGCGACGCCCAGTAGAACGGCGAAGAAATAGAAGACCGCAGCCAGACCGAGGACCCAGACGGTCGACGCACGCGCGGCGCGACCGGAGGAGCTCGTGAAATAGCGGTGCGTGATGTGCGGGAGGCCCGCCGTACCAAGCAGCAGGGTGATGATCAGAGCGATCTGTTCGACAAAGTTGAAACGAAAGCCCGGTTCCATGAATCGCAGCTCACGCTCCGGGTGCATGCGGTTGCTCGCCGGGAGGAGCACGTCGACCCGCGCGGCGCCGGAGTCGAGCTCTCTCAATACCGTGGCGTAACCCTCGGAGCTCATGACCGATCGGGCCCGCTCGAGTGTCCCCGTGGGTCTCCCATCGGGTGACACCAATCGCGATCGAGCCACAGAAGCCGAGAGGGTTAGTGGGCCACGCGATGCATCAGCCACGGCAGAGGGATAGGAGAAGCCGGCCGCGATCACCACGAGACCGAGAACGATGACCGTGAACAGCTTGAGCCCGAACTGCAGGGCCTGGTTCCAGGTCGTGCCCTTCATGCCCCCGACGACCGCCTGCAACACGATGGCGGCGGTGGAGAGCACGATCCCAGTTGAATAGGGGGACATGGCTCCGAGGCCCCGGCCGACGAAGACCTCCCATATCAGTCCCGCTCCCGCGAGCTGGGGTACGAGATACAGAAGCACGATCAACTGGACGATGCAGACGGCCGTTAGCCGAACGCGGGCCGAGTCGAATCGTGTGGCTAAGAAATCCGGAATCGAGAACTGCCCGGCGCGGCGGAACGGGGCCGCGAGAAACAACATGATGACGATGAATCCCGCCGTAAAGCCGGTTGCGAACCAGATACCGTCCGCGCCGGAGGCATAGACAACTCCGGCGACGCCCAGAAACGAAGCGGCAGAGAAGTAGTCCCCGCAGATCGCGCAGGCGTTGAGAAAGGGTCCGATCTGCCGGCGGGCGAGGTAGAAGTCCAAAGTCGTGAAGGTAGATCGTCTCACCGCCCAGGAAACGCCCAGCATCGCCACAATAAGGCCGAGTGTCGCAAGCAGCGAGCTCGGATCAGACATCGTCGTACTCCGAGTCGTCATCGAGACGACCGAGCATCTCGTCTTCGCTCCGGTTGGCCACGCGGTTGTAGAGAAGAGCTATCAGAAGGAAGCCGACATTGAGCGCCGCAGCGACGGTGATGAAGTTCAACGTGAGTCCGCCCCAAACGGGACGTGCGAACCACCAGGGGGCTCCGAGCGCCAGCAGGGGCACCGTGAGCAGCACCACCACGACGACGAGGCCGTACTGAATGCCCGTGCGGCGCAGCGTCCGAACGACCGCGTCGACCTCCTCGAGCGAGTCAAACTCGGCCTCGTCGAGACGAGAAACGACGGGCTCGGCGGGAACGCGGGTCTCGTCGGGAGCCTCGAAGCGCAAAGCTGTCACGCCCCTATCGTTCGGTCGGGGCAAAAAGCCTACGACCCATGACAACTTCTCCCAAACACACCGCCAGGGCTTGACTCGGAGAATCCGCAGTGAGCTCTACTGGGGTGATGAACGACCGCCGAGAAGAGTTGTCCTTCCAACGGCTGCTGGCCGTACCCGCGGAAACCGTCTTCGGTTTCTGGACCGACCCGGATCGCCTCGTGCGGTGGATGGGGCGGAAGGCCGAGATCGAGCCGGCTCTCGGAGGTTTGTTCATAGTGGACCTGACGGGCGACGACATCGTCCTCGGCCGTGTCGTGCTGATCGACCCGCCTCATCGCCTGGAACTCGCCTGGGGTTGGGGTGGCGAACGCGAGCCCTCGATCCACCCTGGGGGATCGCGCGTGCTGCTGGCGCTGGAGCCTCGGGAGGCTTCCACCGAGCTGCGCCTCAGACATCGAGATGTTCCACCGATCCACCTCGAATGGCAGGGAGCCTTCTGGGAGCATCACCTTTTGCGCCTCGAACGGGCGGCAACCGGGGGGCCGATGCCGGCGTCTTCCTGGAAGCCGGTCCGCGCCTCATAGATCCGGGTCGTGCCAAGATGCCTCGATGAACGACCACACTGCCGCTCCGCGTCCCGTCGAGGCCGTCATCTTCGACTGCGATGGGCTGCTGCTCGACACCGAGACCCACTGGACCACGGCCGAGACCACGCTCTTCGCTCGCTACGGAAAGACCTTCGGCCCCGACCACAAGCTGCGCATGATTGGCTCATCTCTGCAGGTGACGGGGGTGATTTTGGAGGAGCTGCTCGAGCAGCCCGGGCGGGCTTCGGAGATCAACGACGAGATGCTCGAGCTTGTGAAGGCCGAGATGGTGGCGTCCGAGCCGATGCCGGGGGCCGCAGACCTGGTGGCCGAGCTGCGCGGCCGGGTACCCATCGCTCTGGCCTCGAACTCATGGCGGCAACTCGTCACGGTTGCCCTGCACGCGGCGGACTTGACCGATTCCTTCGACGTCGTCGTCTGCGGGGACGAGGTCGCTCGTCCGAAACCCGCTCCGGATATCTACCTCGAGACCGCCCGCTTGCTGAAGGTTGACCCCAAGAGGTCGGTTGCACTGGAGGACTCACCCAACGGGGTCGCGGCCGCTCGCGCGGCCGGCATGTTCGTGATCGGAGTCCCCTCTTACGAGGGAATCGAGCTACCCGACGCGCACCTGCGCGTCGACGCGCTGAAATCAGACGAAGTCAGGCAGGCGCTGGACCTCGACTGATGTCAGGCCCCTCTTGCTCGCCGCGGTCTCCCGACCACGAGGGTCGCCGCCAGGCCCAGTAAGGCAATGGCGAACGCCACGCCCATCACCAGGGGCGCTTGGTCCTCGGCAGCGTGACCCAAGTAGGCAGAGCAGTGTTTCGGGGATGACGCCGAGAGTGGTTGCGATAAGGAAATGCTCCCCTGGATCACCATGATCCCGAGCGAGATCAGCGGCCCCAGTGCTCCGTAGGAAGCCAGGCGCTCTCCGAGCGCGTCGACCCTCCCGCGCGCGACCATCTCGATCATCGTCGAAAGCTCGGATCTGAGAGCCGGCGCGAGGGCCCACGCGGAAACCACGAGCGCCACGAGGGACAGGACGACGAGCCGGTGGATGCGCCGGGCGGACCTGACCTCTGCGGGGACGTCCGGTGCGCGCAGGGGCCGGTTGAGCGCCGGGATCACGTAGCGGGGGCCGGTGGTGGAGGACATACCTCCACACTGGTGGGGCGGGATTCTTGGGTCATCAGGTAAGCCCCCCTAAGCGGCTGGGGTATCGCCCCGAATCGCATAGGGGTTGGGTTGGTTCAGCCGGGGTTGGGTCCCTCCGACCGCACCCGCTCGACCGCGACGAGCGCGTCCCGCAACTCGTCCAGCCACTCGGATTGCTTCGAGCCGACCAGTCGCACGCACCACGCCAGCGCATCGCTACGGCTCCGAGCAACGCCCGAGTCGATCAGAGTGTCGAGCACCTTGCGCTCGGTCATGCGCAGCCTCGTCATTACGGGAACGCCGGCGGTGGTGAACAGAAAGGTGTCGTCCCCGATCGTGGCTCCCCACGAAACCTTTCGCCGCCAGCGGTGCTCCGCCTCGCGGGCGATCTTGATCCGCGCGCCGCGGGTGTCCTCCCGCCAGCCCTCCACCCGTGCCCGCAGCGCCGCGGAGCGGGCTTCATCGGAGAGGTCGTCGTCGAGCTTCGGCGGAGCGAGCGTGCCGGTGACCAGGACCTCGTCGCGGTCGGTCGTGACCTTGGGGCCCTCGATGAACCAGTCGTCCGGTATCCGCCCGGCGAACCAGCCGAGGAGCTTCTGCTCGTCCATCCTCGTTCCTTTCGCTGCCGATTACTTAATTACAGCGTTGCAGCGAGCTTAGCACAGGCCGAGCGGGAGAGGCGAAACCCGGCGGCAAAAGGGCTGAACGGGGTGGGGCCCCCGGTTGGGGGGCCGGCTCGCTTTGCCGACCGACTTCGAAACGGTGCCCGGCTATCGGTTCGAGATCGCGACGGTGTCCGGCAATCGGTTCGTGGCGAACGAATCCCCGACAAACGTGGGATTGGAACGAAAGGCTGGGCGAGGTTGAGGTCCTTCTCC